>NZ_BBWM01000069.1:0-52481 GCF_001463805.1 Aureimonas sp. D3
GTGCAGGTGGGGAAGACGCTTCCCGTCGTCGCGCTCGCCGGCCTCCTCGTCGGCTTCGGCACCCGCCTCGGCTCGGGCTGCACCAGCGGTCACGGCGTCTGCGGTATCGGTCGCGGGTCGGGCCGCTCGATCGCCGCGACGCTGACGTTCATGGCGAGCGCTGCCGCCACCGTCTTCATCGTCCGCCACGTCCTCGGAGCCTGACCCATGGCCCGCATTTTTCTCGCCCTCCTGTCCGGCCTCGTCTTCGGCGTCGGGCTTGTCGTCTCGCAGATGGTCGTCCCGGAGAAGGTCCTCGGCTTCCTCGATGTGTTCGGGACCTGGGACCCGAGCTTGGCCTTCGTGATGGGCGGCGCGATCCTCGTTTCCGCACCCGCCTTCGCTCTTGCCCGGCGCATGGGACGACCGCTGGCCGCCCCGCGCTTCGAGATCCCGACGCGCCGCGACATCGACACCCGGCTTCTGTCCGGCGCCGCGATCTTCGGCCTCGGCTGGGGACTCGTCGGCCTGTGTCCCGGTCCCGCGCTCGCCGCGATCGGACTGGTCCCGACACCTGCGCTCGTCTTCGTCGCGGCGATGGTCGTCGGGATGCTCCTGTTCCGCCTGACGCTGGATCGCGGCAACGCGACCCCGTCGGTCAGGGCAGCACAGGAGGCGGATGCCTAACCGCCGCTCCCGTCATGCTAACGGCCTCGACGAGTTCGGGCGGCCTCGTCCTTGGTCTGTTCGGCGGCGGCTCGACACTCGCGGTCCCGCCCCTCGTCTACATCGTCGGCATCACCTCGCCCATGTGGCGATCGGAACCAGCGCGGTAGCCGTCGCCACCAGCGCGCTCGGCAACCTCGTGCTCCATACAAAAGCTGGCTGAGTGAAGTGGCGCTGCGCCACCATCTTCGCGATCGCCGGGGTCGCGGGTTGCGCCTGCACCTGGGCGAGCGCGGAAAGGGCTGTGCCGGACAGGGCGCCCAGAAAAAGGGAGGCTGTCGGGAGCGTCGTGCGCATAAGGTTGTCTTGCTGGACGAGAGACAACCACGAGCCGGCGAGCAACGAACGGGTTGCGGTTATACGAAAGCGTATAGGATGTCTCTGCCGGGCGTTCCCGAGCGATGCGGCTCACGCTCGGCTCCACCTCGTTCATCACCAGATCCGCATGCGGTTCAGGAGGCCGTCGCGCCGGATGAACTGGTGATTCAGGGCGCCGGCGATGTGCAAGGCGGTGAGCGTAAGGATCGCCCAGCCGATCGCTCCGTGAAGCTCGAAGAGCTGGTCGCTCCGATCCTCGTTCATGGCCACGAGATCGGGCAGCGCTAGCCCGAAGAAGCGGATCGTATCGCCCGACAGCGCCGAGGCGTACCAGCCGACAACAGGCATGGCGACGAGGAGCGTATAGAGCGCGGCCTGCACCAGCGTCGCCAGACGCATCTCCCAACGCGGCGTGTCGCCGGGCAACGGCTCGATCGGGTGGGTCAGGCGCCAGACGATGCGCGCGGCGACAACGAGCAGGATCAGGAGGCCGAAGGATTGGTGCAGGGCGACGAGTGACGCGCTGGTGTCGCTGGGACCCAGCGCATCGAAGGTCCAGGCTAGCCCGAACATAACGACGAGAAGACCGGCCGTCAGCCAATGCAGCAGACGCGTGGGGAGAGGGAGCGGACGCGGCCGTCCGGCGCTGGAACGATCGCTGCGATAAGTTACAGACACGTATAGTTCCCCGAGTTGTCAATCAATATCCACTCCTACAATACTCTCCCTACGAAGATCGGCGCAAATACACCGAGCCTTCAAAATCGGAGTACGAAAATGAATTTTGCGAAGCTTGCTACAACTGCCGCCGTCCTCGCCTTGCTCGGTCCCGTCTCAGCCTTCGCCGCCGAGACGGTCTCAGTGCAACTCTTGGGCGAGCGTGGTGGCCAGATGGCGATCAAGCTCGACAAGACCGAGGTGCCGGCGGGCGAGGTGACGTTCCAGGTCGCCAACGTCGCGGCCAACACACCGCACGAGATGGTCGTGATCAAGCTCGACAAGCCAGGCGAAACTCTGAAGGTCGATCCCGCCAAGAACCGCGTCGACGAGAAGTCGCTGATGAGCATGGGCGAGGTGTCCGACCTCAAGGCAGGCCAGTCCGGCAAGCTCACGGTCAAGCTGAAGCCCGGTTCCTACGAGCTGATCTGCAACATCAAGGGTCACGTCGCAGCCGGCATGGTCGCCATGTTCACCGTCAAGGGCTGACCGCGGCTCGCCGCCTCGGGGAGAACGCCAACCCTTTCCTCGGGACGGCGGCCCATCTGCCTTTCCGTATGCCCCCCGGGGCAGGAGCGAAAGAAGGCCGGGACCTTGGCGGGTCCCGGCCTTCTGTCACTGGACGCTTGAGGCCCCGACGCCTGCAGCGCCGGTGTTCCGGTCAGGCGTGGCGTGCAGGCCACCGCGAGCATCCAGGCGCCATTCGGGCGAAGGGGCAGCTAGCGTGCGCCTGCTGCCCCCGCGTCATCAGGCGGCCATCGGTGCGTGGCGGCGGTGGCCCTTCACATCGTAGCGATCGAGCATCATGACCTTGTCCCAGACGCGCACGAAATCGTGCCGGAAACGCTCCTCCCCGTCGCGGCCCGCATAGGCATCGCAGATCGAACGGAGTTGGGCATTGGACCCGAACACGAGGTCGTTGCGTGAGGCCGTGAAACGCTGCTCACCCGTTTCGCGGTCAACCAGCGCGAATGTCATGGCCGCATCGTCGAGCTTGTGCCACTCGAGCTCCGTGCTCAGGAGGTTTTGCAGGAAGTCGGTCGAGAGCGTGCCGATACGGTCCGTGAAGATGCCCGTCTGCGAACCGTCGTGGTTGGCGCCGAGCGCGCGCAGGCCTGCCGTCAGGACCGTCCATTCGGGCGCCGTCAGCTTCATCAGATTGGCCTTGTCGAGGAACATCTCCTCCGGCGAGACGCCCCTCGCGATCTCGCCGAAGCCCTCATCGACATAGTTGCGGAAGCCGTCCGCCACCGGCTTCAGCCAGGTGAACATCTCGATATCGGTGAGATCCTGCGTGGTGTCGACGCGGCCCGGCGTGAACGGCACGCGGAGCTCGCCGCCCGCTTCGCCCGCAGCCCGTTCGACGGCGACGCAGCCACCGAGCACGATGAGGTCGGCCAGCGACACGCGCTTGCCGTCGCCGCGCTCCTCGTTGAACGCCGCCATGACGCCGCGCAGCGCCTCGACCACCGGCAGGGTGCGGCGGTTGACGGCCCAGCTCCTCTGAGGCTCAAGCGCCAGACGGCCGCCGTTCGCGCCCCCGCGTTTGTCGCTGTCGCGATAGGTGGAGGCGGCGGAGAAGGCCGTGAAGGCAAGGTCGGAGACGGAAAGCCCGGTGTCGCGGATGCGTGCCTTCAGATCGGCGATCTCGGCCTCGCCGACGAGATCGTAGTCGCGCTCGGGCAGCGGGTCCTGCCACAGGAGCCCGTCCTCGATCGTCACCTCGGGGCCGAGATATCGGTGCCGGGGGCCCATGTCGCGGTGGGTCAGCTTGTACCAGGCCTTGGAGAAGGCCTGCGTGAAAGCATCGAAATCGGCGAGGAACTTCTCGCAGACCTTGCGGTACTCGGGATCCACCTTCAACGCGATATCGGTGGTCATCATCATCAGCGGGTTCATCTGCCCCGCCACGTGGGCGTCGGGGGTCTTCGGCGCGTCAGGGTCTTCCGGCGTCCACTGGATCGAGCCGGCGGGGCTCTTCGTCTGCTTCCATTCGAAGCGGAAGAGATTCTCCAGATAGCTGTTGTCCCAGCGCGTCGGATCGGGGGTCCAGGAGCCCTCGATGCCGTTGGTCATGGTGTCCTTGCCATGGCCGGTCCCGCGCGGGTTGTGCCAGCCGAGGCCCATCGCCTCCATGGGCGCCATCTCTGGCGGGGGGCCGATCTCGCCCGTGGGTGTCATACCGTGGCTCTTGCCGAAGGCGTGACCGCCGGCAATGAGGGCCACCGTCTCCTCGTCGTTCATCGCCATGCGGGTGAAGGTGATGCGAATGTCGCGTGCCGAGCCCATCGGGTCGCCGTCGCCGTTGGAGCCCTCCGGATTGACGTAGATCAGCGCCTGATGGGAGGCGGCGAGCGGGTTCTCGAGGTCGTAGTCGGGGTCGCCGTTCTGGCCGCGCCAGCGCTTGTCGCGCGCGGTCATCTTCGAAACGTCGTCGGTCTTTTCCATGTCGAGGACTTCGGGTCCCCAGTAGGTCGCGTTGTCGGCCTCCCAGGCGTCGAGGCGCCCACCGCCGAAGCCGTAGGTCGGAAGACCCATGATCTCCAGCGCGCAATTGCCGGTCAGCACCATCAGATCGGCCCAAGACAGGGCGTTGCCGTACTTGTGCTTGATCGGCTGCAGGAGGCGGCGCGACTTGTCGGTGTTGCCGTTGTCCCACCAGGACGAGATCGGCGCGAAGCGCTGCATCCCCGTTCCCGCGCCGCCGCGCCCGTCGGCGATGCGGTAGGTGCCCGCCGCGTGCCAGGCCATGCGGACCATCTGCGGGCCGTAATTGCCGTAATCCGAGGGCCACCACGCGACGGAAGTGGTCAGAAAGGCCTTGATGTCCCGCTTCAGCTCGGCGAGGTCGATCTTGTTGAATTCGGCCGCGTAGTCGAAGTCTGGGCCGAGAGGATCGGCGGCGAGACCGTTCTGATGAAGCACCTCGACGCGCAGGCGGTGTGGGTACCAGGCCTCCAGCGTTGGCGGGCTGCCCTGGGCTCCGCCGATCCGGTCGCCGCCGAACGGGCACTTGCCCTCCATCCTGTGGGTCTCGGTGTTGGTCTTGTCGTTCGATAGGTTGTCCATGGCCGCAACCGCTCCGTCTGCCAGCGCCGCGCTCGAGAGGTTGTCGAGGTCGCAGGACGGTACCCGTCGCGACCACGTGCCAATCTCTGCAAACCGACGTCTTTAGGTGGGCATACAAATGGAGCGGACGCGGCGGACAGCAATCCGAATTGCCGAACGGTATAGAGACGGACACGCCCCGGTAGAGTTCGGCTGGGGTGGTGGGTGCGCTGCTCGTTGCGGATATCCAGGCAGGTGCCGTCCCGACGATGTCTGACATGACGGGAGATTGCGGGCGTGATGTGCGACGCGCCCGACCCGATCCTCGTCTTCTGCGAGGGCACTGCCGACCGCTCCAGTTTGGCATCCGCGATCTAAGACCTGGTGTCGGCTGGACAGCATGCGGACCACGCAGCTGAACAGCTCTCGCTTCGCGACATGCACTTTCCGGACCTCGGATCGCGCATAGCGGCGATGGACAACACCTCTGCGATCTTCGCCTCGAACTGGGTGCGGGCCTCGGATCAGCCCTTCCGGACCGCTTCGAACTGATGGGACCAATCGTCGCGAGCGTAGCGACGGCAGGCCCGGCCAACGCCTCTCCCCATATCGCCCCCTGCCCGGCTCCAATGCGCGCCCTGCGGCAAGGCTGGCCTTCCGGGTCGCTATCGGCAACGGAGACCATGCCCGTGCTGCCGACGCCAACCGCATCTTCTGGCGCACAAGTAGACAGATCACTTGACGAATTTTTATGAATTCGTAAAGTGGCGCCAATCCAGCGGAGCTCTTATGACCCTTTCCCGATTCGCCACCCGCCTCAATTCCTTCGGCTCCGCGCCTCACCTCTTCTGGCCGGACCTTTCGGGCAAGCCGACCTTCATGCAGATGGCTGAACGTGCTGCAACTGCGAAGGGTTTGACGGATGTCGACCTGAACTTCCCCGACCATGTGACCGATGACGCCGCGACGGTCGGCCGCCGCATCAACGATCTTGGCCTGTCGGTCAACGGTCTGGCGATGCGCTACTACACCAACCCCGCCTTCAAGCTCGGCGCCTTCACAAATCCTGATAAATCCGTGAGGCGCGAAGCCATCGACATGACGAAGCGCGGCGTCGATGCCGCGCGCGCCATGGGTGCCGACCTGATGACGCTCTGGCTCGGCCAGGACGGGTTCGACTACAATTTCCAGCTCGACTATGCCGAGGCCTGGGATCTCGAGATCGACGGCATTCGCGAGGTCGCCGAGCACGACCCGGCCTGTCAGATTTCCATCGAGTACAAGCCGGACGAGCCCCGCGCTCACGCTTTGCTGCGCGACTGCGCGACGACGCTGCTCGCGATCCAGGATGTCGGTGCGCCCAACCTCGGCGTCACGCTCGATTTCGCCCATGCGCTTTATGCCGGCGAGCAGCCCGCCTATGCCGCGCACCTCATCCATCGCCGCTCCAAGCTCCTCGGCGTCCATCTCAACGACGGCTACGCCAAGCGCGACGACGGGCTGATGGTGGGCGCGGTTCACCTGCGCTCGACGCTGGAACTGCTGCGCCAGATCCGCCGCGACGGCTATGAGGGCGCGCTCTACTTCGACACCTTCCCCGACGCCTCAGGCCTCGACCCGGTGGCGGAGTGCGAAACCAATATCGAGACCGTGCACCGGCTTCTGTCCGTTGCCGACCGCCTCGACGCCGACAACCGGCTGGGCGAGGCGCAGAGCCGTCAGGACGGCGTCGCCAGCCAGAGCATCGTCAACGCGGCACTGATCGCCTCGGCCTGACGGACGAACCGCGCGCCGGGCCGCGAGACCTGCCCGGCCAGTTTCCAACGGGAGGAACCAACCGATGACCATTTCACTGAAGGCCCTCGTGGCCGGCTGCGCCCTGTCGCTCCTCGGCACCACCGCCTTCGCGCAGACGCTCGCCCCCCTCAACTCCGACACCGAGACCAACCGCATCGAGTGGTCGCAGCTCGACGCCAAGTTCGGCGCGGTGCCCGCAGCCCCCTCTGGCACGCGCGTCGGCGGCGTGTCCAAGACGCTCACCAACGAATACTGGCGCTCGCTGGGCGAGGGCTATCAGGACTATGCCAAGAAGGCGGGCGTTGAGGTCGTCTATCAGGCCGCCCAGAGCGAAGGCGACCAGCTCGGCCAGCTTTCCATCGCCGAGAACTTGATCAGCCAGGGCTTCTCCGCGCTTCTCCTCTCGCCGCAGACCGACAACAACCTTCAGCCCGCGCTGGAAAGCGCCGAGGCGCAGAACATCCCGGTCGTGAACGTCAACGACGCCGTGATCCCGGGCGCCCGGCACTATGTCGGCAACGTGCAGCGCGACAACGGCGTGCGGGTGGCCCAGTGGTTCCTGAAGAACCGCCCGCAGGGCGGCAAGGTCGCGGTGATCGAAGGTCAGGCGGGCGTCTTCGCCGCCGGCCAGCGCACCAAGGGCTTCTCGGAGACCATCGCCAAGGACGGCAAGTTCACTGTGGTCGCCAGCGTTCCCGGCAACTGGGACCGCCAGGTCGCCTATGACGCGGCCTCCACGATCCTCCAGCAGAACCCCGACCTCATCGGCATCTACGCCAACAATGACGGCATGGCGCTCGGCGTGGTCGAGGCCGTGAAGGCCGCCGGCCTCAAGGACAAGGTCGTGGTCTTCGGCACGGACGGCATCTCCGACGCCTATGCCTCGATCAAGGCCGGCGATCTCACCGGCACGGTGGATTCCTTCCCCGTCCTGACCGGCGAAGTCGCGATGGAAGTCGCCCTGCGCCTCGTCGGCAAGCAGGACCTGCCGCGCGTCGTCTCCACCCCGCAGGCGCTGATCACCAAGGACAATATCGACACGTTCGCGGTGAAGGGCGATGCCCTGCGCGCTGTGCTGATGAAGCAGTCCGCCAACTGATCGCCCGATCGGGGCCGCGCCATCGCGGCCCCGACCCCTCACGACGTCTCCGGGAGGGAGCGCCATGACCACATTATCAGCTGAACGCCTGACCCTGACGGATATCAGCAAGAGTTTCGGAACATTGCGCGCGCTGGACGGCGTGTCGATGAGCGTCCGGCGCGGCTCGGTGCACGGGCTGCTCGGCGAGAACGGCGCGGGCAAGTCGACGCTCCTGCGCATCCTGTCCGGCGTGATGGATCCGACGGGCGGGACGATCTCCGTCGACGGTGTTCGCGTGACCGGTCACGGGCCGCTCGTCGCCCGGCGCGCCGGGATCGCGATGATCCACCAGGAACTCCAGCACGTTCCCGAGCTCTCCGTCGCTCAGAACATGTTTCTCGGCCGCCCCCTGCGCATGGCCGGCGGCTTTCTTGTCGACCGCCGGGCGCAGGAGCGCGCTGCGAGGCAAGCCCTCGCGCCCCTCGATGCCTCGATCGACCCGGCCGCGCCCATCCGCACCCTCAAGGTCGCCCAGCGCCAGATCGTCGAGATCGCGCGTGCGCTGATGGAGGATGCCAAGATCATCGCCATGGACGAGCCGACATCGAGCCTGACCCCGGCCGAGTTCGACCGTCTGGCCATTCTGATCCGAGACCTCTCGGCGAGCGGCGTCTCGATCATCTATGTCAGTCACAAGATGGACGAGGTGTTCCGCGTCTGCGACACGGCGACGATCCTGCGCGACGGACGCAAGGTGGCGGATGTCGCCATGGCCGAGACCACGGAAGCGGACGTCGTCTCACGCATGGTCGGGCGCGAGCTGGCCCATGCCGAGCACAAGGGCTTTGCGACCGACGACGTGGTGCTCGACGTGGAAAACCTGTCGCGCGGCGGGGCGGTGAAGGGCGCGAGCTTCCAGCTCAAGCGTGGAGAGGTGCTGGGCATTTCGGGTCTGGTCGGCGCCGGGCGCACCGAACTCCTGCGCCTCGTCGCGGGGGTCGATCGGCCGGACGCGGGATCGATCCGTGTCGAAGGTCGCTCTCTGGCGCTCGGTAATCCACGCACGGCCATCCGGGCCGGGCTCGGTCTCCTGCCCGAGGAGCGCAAGCGCGACGGCATCGTCGCGCGCCGCTCGATCCGCTCGAACATCGCGCTCTCCTCGATGAGACGCTTCTCGCGCGCCGGCTTCGTGCGCCGCCGAGCCCTCCATGCCGAGAGTCTCAAGCTGATGCAGGACATGAACCTGCGCCCGCTCGACGTCGAGCGGCCCATCGGCCAGTTCTCCGGCGGCAACCAGCAGAAGGCCATCATCGGTCGCTGGATCGCCGCGGGCGCCCGCATCCTTCTCTTCGACGAGCCGACACGCGGCATCGACGTGGGCGCCAAGGCCGAGATCTACGCCTTGATCGAGCGCCTCGCCGCCGAAGGACGATCGGTGATCGTCGTCTCCTCCGAGCTGCCCGAAATCCTGCGCGTTTCCGACCGTGTTCTGGTCATGCGCGAAGGCGCGGTTGCCGGCATCCTGGCGCGGGACGCGATCAGCGAGGAGGCGATCGTCGCCCTCGCCGTGCCGCAGTCGGCCCGCTCCTCCTCCCATTCCTCCCGTTCGGGGCAGTGACGCTCATGACCTCCACCGACAGCCTTCCCGCCGCCCCCAAGCGCGGCCTCAAGCTCGGCTTCGGCCTGCGCGACGCGGGCACCCTCATCGGACTTCTCGTCATCGTCGGCGTCTTTGCCGCGCTCAGCCCCAATTTCCTGACCGAACGCAATATCCTCAACATCCTTCAGCAGTCCTCGATCAATGCCTGCGTGGCGCTCGGCATGACGCTCGTGATCATCTCGGGCGGCATCGACCTGTCGGTCGGCCCGACCGCCGCCATCGCGGCCGTCGCCGCCGCCGCCCTGATGGTCGGCGGCGCTCCGATCGTCATCGCCATTCCCGCCGCGATCCTGTTCGGCATGGCGGCGGGCGCGGTGAACGGGGCGCTCGTCGCCTATGGCGGGCTCCAGCCCTTCATCGTCACGCTCGGCACGCTCTCGCTCTACCGGGCCTCGGCCCTGATCTATACGGGCGGCAATCCGATCTTCGGCATTCCGCCGGCGTTCCGGGCGCTCTTCAACGGCGATATCCTGGGCGTCCCGACCCCCGTGGTTCTCGTCGCCATCCTGGCGCTGATCGTCTGGGTCGTCCTCAACAAGACTCCGCTCGGCGAGTATTTCCTGGCGGTCGGTGGCAACGAAGAGGCCTCGCACATCGCCGGCGTGCCGGTCGCGATGACCAAGATCGCGGCCTATGTCATCTCCGGTGGCCTTGCCTCCATCGCCGGCCTGATCCTCGTCGGACGCCTCGGCGCAGCCGACCCGACGCTCGGCAATCTCTGGGAACTCGACGCGATCGCGGCGGCCGCGATCGGCGGTGCCTCGTTGATGGGCGGCAAGGGCTCGGTGGTCGGCACCATCCTCGGCGCCATCATCCTGGGGAGCTTGCGCAACGGGCTGACGCTTCTCAATGTCCAGGCGTTCTATCAACTCCTCGCCACCGGCCTTATCATCCTCGTCGCCATGCTGATCGACCGCGCGACCAGGGGACGGGGATGAATATGAGTTTCAGCGATCCGAGGACCATCGGTCCCCGGATCCGCATGATGATGCCGCAACTGACGCCGCTCGAAGGCCGGGTAGTCGAGATGATCCTCGGCCGCCGGGACTTCGACGAGACCACCGCCCTCAAGAGCGTGGCCGAGGATGCGGGCGTCTCGGAGGCGATGCTGGTGAAGATCGCCAAGAAGCTCGGCTTCTCCGGCTTCAAGGACTTTCGGGCCGGCATTGCCGACTATAATCGCCTGCCCACCGCCGATCTGCATCAGGAACTCTCGCCCGACGACAGCGGAGCCCAGATCGCGCAGAAGGTCTTTCGCACCTCCATCCATGCGCTGGAGGAAACGCTCTCCATCCTCGACCCCGAAGCCTTCGAGCGTGCCGCCGATCTCATCTTCGCCGCCCGGCAGCGCGACCTCTACGGGATCGGTGGCTCCGCCCAGATCGCCCGCGACGTGGCCCACAAGTTCCTGCGCATCGGCGTGCGCACCAGTGTCTTCGACGACGCGCATATGATGCTGATGTCGGCGGCGCTCCTGACGGAAGGCGATGTCGCCATCGCCTTTTCGCATTCCGGCCAGACCACGGCGGTCCTCGAACCGCTGGAACTGGCCCGCAAGCGCGGGGCGCGCACGATCGCGCTCACCAACTACGCGACATCGCCGATCGCCGAGATCGCCGACGTCGTCCTCTGCTCGACGGCGCAGGGCTCGCCGCTTCTGGGCGAGAACGCGGCCGCTCGCGTCGCCCAGCTCATCATTCTCGACGCCGTCTTCGCAGCTGTCGCCCAGCGCGACCTCAAGGCGGCGGAACGCAACCTCGCGGCCACAATGGGGGCCGTCAAAACCAAGCGACGAAACACATGAGCACTCCCGCCAAACCCGTGATCGTGGTCGTCGGCAGCTTGCACTACGACATCATGGTCGACGCGCCGGACAGGCCGCGCAAGGGCGAGACGGTGACCGGCCACGCCTGGGCGCCGAAGTTCGGCGGCAAGGGCGGCAACCAGGCTGCGAGCGCGTCCAAGGCGGGCGCCGAAGTCCGCATGGCGGGTGCCGTGGGCGACGACGAATTCGGCCGCTTCCTTCTGGCCGCTCTGGGTAACTCGGACGTCGACGCCACACGTGTCGCCACCCTGCCCGGTATCGGCTCGGGCATGAGCGTTGCCATCTCGGATTCCGAAGGCGATTACGGCGCGGTGATCGTGTCGGGCGCCAATCTGAAGATCGACACCGCTTCGCTCTCGAAGGCAGATCTCTGGAAAGACGCCAAGGCCCTGATCCTCCAGAACGAGGTGCCGGATGCCGTCAATCTTGCCGCCGCCCAAGCCGCGCGCGAAGCGGGAGCGATCGTCTGCCTCAACGCGGCCCCTTTCCGGGCACTCCCAGGCGAGCTTGCCGCGCTGGTGGACGTGCTGATCGTCAACGCGATCGAGGCCGAGGAGCTTTGCGGACGCCCCGTCACCGACCTGGCGTCTGCGACCGCCGCGGCTCAGGAGCTTGCGACACGCTTTCCCGGCGTGGTCGTCACGGCCGGAGGGGCAGGTGTCGCGGGCGTTCGGTCCGGCGATGCGCCCGTTGCGCTCGAAGCCCTACCCGTGCGTCTCGTGAGCACGCACGGAGCCGGAGACGCCTTTGTCGGCGCCCTCGTCCGCTCTCTCGCCGCCGGCGCATCCTTCGCCGAAAGTCTTTCTACAGCCAACGAAGCGGCAGCCCGGCACGTTTCCGCCCGGTCATGATGGTCGCGGACCATCGCTGCTCACGCGGCCGTGAGCGGCAGCACCGGCTGCGGTTCACGGTGTGTGGTCGAGGCGCTTAGGGTGATGACGGATTAAGGGAGCCGACCGATGGCTCGCGGTGCGCTGATGAAATCCGGGCGCTGGAGGGTCGAGAGTTCGGTTGCTGGGCTCAACCCGCTCCGACGTTTCGTCCATTCCCTACAAGCGGCCCGTCGATACCCATCGGGCTTTTCGGCACGCTCGGTGCCACCCCCTCCGCAGCAGGCCGATTTGTTAGGCGCTGCCTGCTCGCCCGCCTTCCCTCGCCTCCCGGCGTCCCTTCAACGTCGCGGCGAAGACATCCTCCGTACGGTCGATATGCGCGCCCAGGAGCTCGCAGAAGGCATCCGGCTGGTTGTCGGTCGCCATGGCCAGGAACCGCTCGTGCTCGCCGAAGGAGATCCGGCGCAGATCGTGGGCCGGCGAGGTCAGGGTCGTGCGCAGGGCCGCGATCTGGCCGGAAACGAGATCATAGGCGTCTCGGATATAGGGATTGCCCGAGTGGTTGACGAAGCATTGATGAAGGCTTGAATCGAGGCGGCCATAGGCGACGACGTCGCCATCGGCGAGCGCATCCTTCATCCGGGTGACGATCATCTGAAGGTCCTTGACCAGAGCGCTGCGCGCGTGTCCGAGCGCCAGACGGATCGCCCCCATCTCCAGCATCTTCCGAAACCGGCAAACGTCGATGACGTCCTGCGGAACGGGGTCGAAGACGAAGGTGCCGCGCTTGGGCTGAATGGATACCAGCCCCTGGAGCTGCAGCCGGATCATCGCGTCGCGAACCGGCGTGCGGCTGACACCGAGGCTCTCGGCGAGGCGCTCCTCCGAGATCTGTTCGCCCAAGGCGAAATCTCCGTCGATGATGGCTTGGCGCACACGCTCCACCACGAGCTGGGCGAGCAGTTTCGGCTGCTTGATCTTCAAGGATTTCAAAAGAGGAGCCCACCTGCCCGGAGCCACGCGATGCCGAACGTTCCCATGTATGCAGAACACGGCGACCGCTACCACCACGGTGCCGGGCGATCAACGCGTCATGCCGATGCGCCGTTGACGTGGCAGCCTTTGCCTGACACACAATGATGTATACCGTACACTAATGTGAATGGTCCGCAGCGCTCAGTGCTGCCATCGAAAAGGGGAGCTCCGCGGATGGAGCCGAACGACATCCGGCACGGGCCGCACCTCGAAACGTGGCGCCATCACGGCTTCGGGCCGAGGGCGTCGGTTCACCTCAAGTTTGAAACGAGCTAAGGGCGCCATGTCGCAAGCCGCACATCTTCGCAAACTCCTGGAATCCGGCCGGATCGTCGCCGCGCCCGGTGCCCCGGACAGCATCACGGCTCGCCTCGTCGAGAGAGCGGGCTTTCCGGCGGTCTACATGACCGGCTTCGGCGCCACGGCGAGCCGGCTGGGCACACCTGACATCGGGCTTCTCACCCAGACCGAGATGACCGAACATGCCCGCAACATGGTGCGCGTGACCTCGATCCCGGTGATCGCCGATGCCGACACGGGCTATGGCGGCCCGTCCAACATCCATCGCACCGTTCTCGAATACATGCAGGCCGGTGTCGCCGCGATCCATCTGGAGGATCAGGTCGCCCCCAAGCGCTGCGGGCAGCAGGCCGGTATCCGGCTCATGAGCGTCGAGGAAAGCGCGGCGCGGCTGCGTTGCGCGATCGAAGCACGCGGCGCGGGCGATCTCGTCATCATCGGCCGCACAGACGCGATCGGCGCCTTCGGCCCCGAGGAGGCGATCCGCCGCGCCCATGCCTACCAGAACGCCGGCGTCGACCTCGTCTTCGTGGACGGCATCAAGAAGATTGCCGAGGTCGAGGCGGTCGCCAAGGCGGTGAAGGGTCCGAAGGTCGTCTCTATCGTGGACGGAAACGAGACGGTCGCGCTCAAGGCCACCGATCTTCAGGAAATGGGCTTCTCCGTCGTGCTTTACGCCGTCACGACGCTCTTCTCGGCCACCCGCGCCGTGGCGGACGCGCTCGACCGCCTGAAGCTGGACGGCACGCCCGCCCATGTCGGACGCCAGCACAGCTACGCCGAGTTCACCGACATCGTCGACCTGCCGTTCCATAGCGGCCTCGACGACCGATACGGAGTTGCCAAATGAAGCCCAAGATCGTCGTCACGGATTACGAGTTCTCCGATCTCGCACCGGAAATCGCGGTGGTCGAGGCGGCCGGTTTCGAACTTACGCCGCGCCAGTGTCGCAGCGAGGCCGAGCTGATCGAAGCCTGCCGGGATGCCGACGCCGTCATCAACCAGTATGCCCAGATCACCGGACGCGTCGTCGATGCCCTGGAGCGCTGCCGTGTCATCTCCCGCTACGGGATCGGGCTCAACACGATCGACGTGGAGGCCGCCACGCGGCGGGGGATCTTCATCGGCAACGTGCCCGACGGATCGCTGGAAGAAGTATCCGACCACGCCATCGCGATGATCATGGGCCTCGCTCGCGGCCTTCGCCTGCACGACGCGGCCATTCGGTCGGGGCGCTGGGACTATACGGTCGTGAAACCGCTCTATCGCCTGCGCGGCCGCACGCTCGGCCTCCTCAGCTTTGGCGCGATCCCGCAGCGCGTGGCCCGGAAGATGTCCGGCTTCGGTCTGCGCATCATCGCCTGCGACCCCTATGCCGACGCCGAAAAGGCGCGGACCGCCGGGGTCGAGATGGTGGACAAGGCGACGCTGCTTCGCGAAGCCGACATTCTCTCGGTTCATGTGCCGCTGACCCCGGAGACTCACCATGCGATCGGGCGCGCCGAGCTGGCGGCGATGAAGCCGACGGCCCTTCTCGTCAATACGGCGCGCGGCCCGGTGATCGACGAGGCCGCGCTGATCGAAGCGCTGTCTGCGGGCGGGATCGCGGGCGCGGGTCTCGACGTCTTCGAATTCGAGCCGATCGGGGCCGACCATGCCCTCGTAGCGATGCCCAACGTCATCCTGACGCCGCACGCTGCCTGGTACTCCGAGGATTCCGAGGTCGAGATCCGCTCCAAAACGGCGCAGAACGTGGTGGACGTTTTTCAGGGCCGGCACCCTACTTATCTGGCGAACCCAAAGGTGCTCGACATCGCTCGGGCCAAGGCGTCCTGACGGTACCACAAGGCCCGCAAACCACCCGCCGTCACGAGACCCATAGGGGGTGACGACGGGTTGTTTGCGGGCCGAATCTTCTTTCTTTCAACCGAAGGATGGCCATGGCGGATACCGCCATGGCCGAGCGTTCAAGGAGCCTCGAAGGGCACGCCCTCGATTGCGTCCGGGAATTTCGGAGCGTCCCGGTGCAGCCACTTCTGGTAGATTGCCGCATATTCCGGAGTTGAGATGAACCCTTTGAGGAAGGTGTTCAAGGCACCGTTCCAGTCCTTCTCGCCGAGACGCGAACCGGCACCGTTGAAAAAGACCTGAAGCTTCAGTTTCTCCTCGAAGGCACCGGGACGGGCGTTGTCCAGGCGGCCGACATAGAACTGGTTGCCGCCGACCGCATCGACCTGGCCCGACAGGAGCGCCTGGATGTTGGCGGCGTCGTCGTCGAAGCGAAGGATCTGGGTTCCGGCGGGCGCCATTTTCGTGGTCGCGGTGTCCACCACCGACGAGCGCGGCACCCCGACCTTTAGCCCGGCCAGATCGTCCATCGACTTGATCGGGCGATCCTTCGGCGCGACCAGCGCATTGTCGTTGCCGGCATAGGGGACGGAATACTGGATCGCCTTCGCCCGCTCGGCATTCATTACCAGCGTCGAAAAGAGAACGTCGACCTTGCCCGTGGTCAAAGCCGGAATGCGGTTGGCGATCGCCAGCGGCACGAATTTCGCCTCGACACCCAGGGATTTGACGAAGGCCTTCGCCACGTCGGCGTCGAAGCCCTGCTGCTGCCCGGTGGAGTCGATGAAGCCCCAAGGCGGATTGTCGCCTTGAATGCCGATCACCACCTGCTTCTGCTCGAGGGCCTCCTTGAGCGACGCGGCGTGCGCCTGAACGCCGCTCATCAGCGCCGCTGCCACGACGGCGACCGACAGGACGCGTCCGAACAGGGTCTCTTTAACTCGAATTGCCATTCGCATCCTCCCGAAGCGACTTGAAAACGCGAGGTCGGCATGGGCTTGCGCCATGCGGGACATCCACGGTCGGTGAAAGCTTGATCCGACACCGCCGCACTCCGTGTCGGGCGCATGGGTGCGAACTCGGTTTTCAGGGCATCTCGATCTTTGAACGAGCCACCACGACGACAACTAGCGTACTGTATACATGATGACTGTCAAGCTTTGCCCACCAAGAGCCCTGCTTTGTGGGCGTCTGCGCGGCCTCCTACCGGTTTCATGGACACCGAGACGGTGTTTCTGGAACTGGAGAGTGTGAAGGCATCGACGCAAGTTCAGCCGCGGGTTCAAGCTTGAGGCGGTGGGGTTGGTGCGAGAGCGCGACATTCTCAAACAGCCGTCGCCGACTTTGCCAGGAAGTCGATGTGATGGTCGGGTTCGTTGCGAAGCACCGAGGGATCTGGGGCTCTTTTGGATCTGCGAAGCGCTCGGTGTTTGGCGCAGCGGCGTTCGTGCCATCGGTGCTGGCGACCGCAGCGATGGAGCCTTCGATGCCAGGATTCGGGAGAGCTTCCTTTCCCGCAATGGGAGCTATGCCACGCGCCGGGTCTGGCACGATCATTTAGCTGGAGCCCTTCCCTTCGGTCTGCATCGGATCGAGCGGCTGGATGGACTGACGGCACGACCGAAGCGCCGCGATCATGCCCCAGGATAACGGCGTGCGCTCAGTGATTTCGGACAATGTGCTGGATCGCCAGTTCACCGCCGACAGGTTAAACCAGATGTGGAACGCCGACGTCACTTGCATCCGGACCGCCAAAGGTCGGCTCGACACCACGGCCATCATCGACCTCTTCTCTACGCAGGTGGTCTGCCGATCATGAACAGCGCCATGACGGCCCAACTCGTCGCCGATACCTTGATGATGGCGATCTGGCGGCGCGGCGCGACCCGCTACGGTTGATGCGCCCACACCTTCTTCTCAGCCATCTGCATCGCCGCAACCGTCATCTTCTGGCTCTGATCAATGAGGCCTGCTCCTGGACGCTCCAAGCAGCCAAGCCACTGAGATTACCTCGGGAAACATGCTTGATTTATCAGCTGGGACGAAACGTCGTTGAAAGACGAGGTACGTGTCACCTTGCACACCGTTGGATATATCCATACCAATAGCGCTTCTCCGTCGAATTTGGCGCAGAAAGCGTTATTTAGAAGAGATCGCCATGCAATCTGTACCCCCTTCGATCGCGATGATGCGTGATTTCGACGAGGAAATCCTTCGGCAAGGGGAACTGATCTCGGACAAACTCAACCTGTTGCGGATGGAGCAGTATCCGCCCAATGCCGAAAAAGGCTTGAGGCTCTACTCTATGGCGGAGGTCGCAGATTTTCTCGGCGTGACGCAGAACCACATCAAGAAGCTGCATCTTGATGGAAAGGGGCCAAAGCCTCTGGTCTCGCCGTCTGGGCGTCGGTCGTACTCAGCCGAGCAAATGCTCGAGCTTCGATCCTTTCTCGACAAGCATGGACGAGGTGATCTCAAACGCTACGTGCCCCACCGACGCGACGGAGATGCGTTGCAAGTCATCTCGGTGGTCAACTTCAAGGGTGGCAGTGGAAAGACCACGACCGCCGCGCATCTGGCGCAGTATCTCGCTTTAACGGGCCATCGCGTCCTTGCTATCGATCTCGATCCGCAGGCCTCACTGACGGCACTGCATGGCATTCAGCCGGAGTTGGATAAGAACCCCTCCTTATTCGATGCCATTCGGTATGATGAGGATCGGTGTTCCATCGCCGATGTCATCAAGCCCACCAACTTTCCAGGATTGGATATCATTCCTGCGAATTTGGAGTTGCAGGAATACGAGTACGAAACACCGATCGCAGCTTCCAACAAGAGCAGTAAGGAGGGTCGTCTCTTTTTCACCCGCATCAGCCAGGCGCTGAAAGAGGTCGATGCACGATACGATGTGGTGGTGATCGATTGCCCGCCACAGCTCGGGTATCTGACACTGACGGCGCTCGCCGCTTCGACGTCCGTCCTGATCACCGTCCATCCTCAGATGCTGGATATCATGTCGATGAGCCAGTTCCTCCTGATGCTCGGGGGCATTCTGCACTCCATCAAAGGGGCAGGTGCCCGAATTCAGTTGAACTGGTTTCGTTATCTCGTCACCCGGTATGAACCGACAGACGGACCCCAAGCACAGATGGTGGGATTCATGCAGGCCATGTTCGGCCGCTTCCTTCTGTCGGCTCCCATGCTGAAGTCGACGGCCATATCCGACGCGGGGATTACCAAGCAAACTCTCTACGAGGTCGAAAGAGGTCAGTTCACGCGCACGACCTACGACCGCGCCATCGAGTCGCTGAATTCGGTGAATGGGGAAATCGCCGACTTGATCCACAAGGCTTGGGGACGCAAATGACCCCAAAATTGACAGCCGTGCAAATCGGCAAAAAGGCGAAATAAAACAGATGTTTCGTACGAATTCGGGTCGCTTGAATGGCTAGAAAGAACTTGCTCGGGAGTTTGATCGGAGATCGATCGGACGAGGGGGAAGCGCGCGCCACTTCCGAAGCGCGTGCGCAGTATGCTCGGCGTGGCGCCACACGGTCCATGATGCAGACCCTGGATGAAATGGCTGAAGACTCCATGCTCGTCATGGAAGGGAGCGTCATCGTCGATCTGGATCCTCACGCACTGGATGCCTCACCTTATGCCGATCGGATCGGTGACGACGAGGAAGACTTTCAGGCCTTGCTGGGAGCCATTCGCGAGAGCGGTCAGCACTCGCCAATTCTAGTCCGCCCTCATCCGGTCGAGCCGCAAAGGTATGTCATCGTCTATGGGCATCGGCGCGCGAAAGTTGCGAGAGCTCTGGGGATTTCGGTTCGAGCGATCGTCAAACCCTTGGAGGATATCGCCCACGTCATCGCCCAAGGGCAGGAGAACTCTGCACGGGCCGACCTCAGTTTCGTCGAGAAGGCTCTTTTCGCCCGTAAGCTTCTCCGAGCCGGTATCGGAAAAGACGACGTGAAAAAGGCGCTGACGATCGATGATACGCTCTTGTCGCGAATGTTGGGCATCGCGGAAAGTGTACCCGAAGCCGTGCTGGAAGCTGTGGGTGCCGCCAAGGGGGTTGGACGCGACCGATGGGAGGCGATGAAGAAGGCGTTGCAGAACCCTAGAAAGGTGGCGTCCGTGATGGAGTTTCTAGGATCCGGGACGCTGTCTGACACGCCACCTGATCAGCGCTTCAACGTTCTTCTGGAGCAAGCCACCAAGGCGAGAGTCCGGCATCCGGCTTCTGCGAGGTTGAAGAGCAAAACCTGGACGCTTGCGGGAAGCGCCGTGAAGGTCGGCACGAAGGATTCGGGCCGCGCTTTCACGATGGCTATCAAAGCCAAGGAGGCATCGGCCTTCGGGGAGTACATCTCTGAAAACCTCGATCGTCTCTACGAGGATTTCCGCAAGACGTATGACACGCCCGCAAGCTGACGATCGGCGTGACCGGCTCAAGCGTCGGCAAGAACTCGCCTTGTTCCCCGCCCGGCAAAGGGCAGATCTCAGTTGGGGCGGATGGTCGATACGGGTCTTCGTTCCGAAGGCTTTCATCGACCCGGATGCCATGAAGGGGGACGGCCCGTCGGCGGCACAACGCGGCGGGGGGCGTCTCGTGCTGCGCCGCTGGGTCAGGTTCGCGGCCCCGCCCCTGCGCGAGGCCCGATACGAACGCGAGTTGGCAGCAAGATGGTCCCCTCGACCATGCACATGCCCCGTCATCTGCCGGACCCTGTCCCGTCTTTTGTGGGCGATGACACTTGCTCTTGAGTTTCACCCCGCGTGGGATATCGCCGCCGTGCGACAAGGCCGCCTTGAGCGGTCGTGCTCGTCGGCTTATAGCTGCTTGCGGTCGGAACACGGGATTCTTCGATGGTAGGTGCGCCGAAGGAGCAACCGGATAACGTTGACGTTCGGGTCGGCATGCAGATCCGTTTGATCCGCAAGGAGAGGGGGATGTCGCTGGACATGCTGGCGTCCCAGATCGGAGTCACCTACCAACAGGTTCAGAAGTACGAGAGCGGGGCGAACCGCGTTTCCGCCTCCACACTCGCTCGGATCGCGAACGCGCTGAATGTTCGGATCGGAGATTTCTTCCTCGAAGAGGAAAGCCTGTCGGAGACCAGCTTTCCGATGCCCGATCACCAATGCATCATGATCGCGCGGAAGATCGGGTCTCTCGATCCCCATCTTCGGCGGTCCCTGGCGGATCTTGTCGAGGCTTTGGCCAGGAAGGCCTGAGTCCGCGAGCGGATTCAGGCCTTGGTTCAGCTCGTACCGATCGTATCGATCCGCTCGCCATTCAGGATTTGAACGGCCATCGTCACCCAGAAATGCGGACCCGTCCCCGGCATCAGGTCCTGCAAGGCGAAGGTGAGAGCAAGAACAGGGGACGGACCTGACCCGACCTGCACGACAGGGTTTGGCCTTCGTCCCTTTCTGAGAGGGTCGAGGGTGGTGACCGCGAGTTCCAGCAAGGAGCCCGCCTGTTCGGAACATCGTTGCGTGTCGAGCAACAAGTCTGCGAGATAAGCTGCCAGCAATTGCTGCTCGGTCGGCTCTGCGAGGGGTATTTCCAGATCGGCCCCTTGTGTCGTCTTCAAGCGGAGTGGGTCGAAGCGGGCCGATTTTACCTTCGGCATGGCGGGCTCGCGTCTCGTTCCAGGAGCGAAACACGAAGCTTGAGCTGAAGCAGGTCTTCGAGCGAGCCCGACCCTTTGCCGGACGAACTGGTTCCTCTCTCTTTTCCGTGCCAGACCATCGCCAATTCCAAAAGCGACAAATCGAGAAGCCGAGTGACGAAAGGCAGGGTCATACTGCTTGCCAACTCCCGGCCTCGCGTCAGATGCCGGGCCAACTCGGTCAGCCCGCGCTCTTCTTCTGCGTTCATGGCTCAGCTCGCCAAGGTGCTGGCGCGCTCAAGCGCGCAGGGCTGATTCCACGATCCTTCAGGGCGAATGGTGCGGATCGGATCGTCACCGAGCCTCACGGCATCGTCGAAGGGCTCGATATCTTCGATCATCTCGACGAGCGGCCAGCTTGCCAATTCGAAGGGCGCACCATTGTCGCGGACCTTGAAGCCGAAATGCAGCCAGAAGCTGAGATACTCTTCGCTGGCATGGCCATAGAGCTTGCGATAGCCCTTGGCCCGGCAAAGATCGACGGCGGCGCGAACCAGTTCGAAAGCGAGGCGAGACTTGCGAAACTCTCGGCGCACCGCCAAGCGCTCCATTTTGGCGAAATCACCGAAGAAGCGGATACGGATGCAGCCGGCAGGCTCCCCCCGGACGCTCGCAAGCAGATGCGTTGCGGCAAAGTCGTTGCCGTCGAACTGCTGGTCGTAGGCGAAGGCCTTCTCGCCCATATAGACGGCGGCGCGCACGACGGCCATCTTCACGAAATCATCCATGCTATGCACCACCACGAGGCCCGTGCCATTGGCGTCGAGACCCTTCTCGTAGCGGCGGGGCTTACGATCGGGGGGAACTTGCATCGCGGCGGTAGGCTGGGTGGGGGAGGGCGCAGAACTCATCTTGTTCTCTCCGCTGGATTGTGGAGAGGATCGTTACGTAACGATCGGCAGCGCCGATGCAGCAAAGTTTGCGACGGGGCGTTCGCCAGATGGAACACCATCTCCACAACCTGGACTGGGACGCGGTGAAGGTCATCCTGGCCGTTGCCGATCGCCAGAGCTTCCGCCAAGCCGCGCAGGACCTTGGGCGGAGCGTCAACAAGCTGCGCAGCGCGGTGGACCGGCTCGAGGATCAGTTCGGCTTCTTACTGTTCCACCGTCATGTCGACGGAGCGAAGCTGACCGTGGAGGGCAGGCGCGTCGTCAGCGCCGCCAGGCAGGTGGAACGCTCGATGGTGGATATGATGCGTGTCGCCCATTCCGCCGCCGATACGATGAAAGGTCCGGTGCGCCTGGCCGTCACGGAGGGCATCGGGACATTCTGGCTCGTGCCACAACTCGTGGATTTCCTCGCCGGGCCTGGGCGAGACATTCAGGTGACGCTGCAATGCGCGCTTCAGGCGGTGGATGTCTTGAGGCTCGAAGCCGACATCTCGATCCAGACCGTCGAGCCATCGGATTTCGACGTGGTGAAGCGCCGGATCGGACGGGTTCACATGACCCTGTTCGCAGGACGAGCCTATGCCGAGCGCCATGGTCTGCCGACGAGCTTGGAGGATCTTGCGAGCCATCGGATCATCGAGCAGGAGATGGATCAGTTCGCCGGCTACGGGCTGGATCAAATCTATACGCCGGAAATAGCGGAACGCCTCGTGGCCCTGCGCACGAACTTTGCGAGCGCTCATTACTGGGCGATCGCAAAAGGCGCGGGGATCGGAATGCTGCCAAACTACGCCGCCGCCATCGGTGGCGATCTCGTTCCTATCGATCTCGGATTGCGGATTCCGGTCGACCTCTGGCTCGCCGTTCACCCGGAAATGGTGAAGACCGCACGTCATCGAGCGGTGGTCGAATGGCTGAACGGTTGTTTCGACGCCCAAGCCTATCCATGGTTCGGCGAGCACTTCATGTCGCCGGACGAGATCGCTTCCTTCCTCACAGTCTCGCCAAGATTGGCCAGCTACTTTTCCGGGTTCACACCGATGGCTTCCTGGGCGGATAGACCTTGCATCACGGACGAAGGGGCGACGTGAGCGAGGTCTCGGGCTAGGGGCCTCTGTTGCGAACATCCATTTGGGATGCGCGTGAGCCGCACCGGGTTTGCTGAAGGCTTCAACTCCCGGATAGGGTGACGCTATGACGAGCCGAACGACGAACAGGTTTTCGCCTGAGGTTTACGACCGGCCGGTGCGGCTGGTTTTGGACCACGAGGCGGACCATTCCTGTCGGTGAACCGCCTGCCAGCCGATCGCGACGAAGGTCGGTTGCCCGGCTCCCCCACGTTGCCGAACTGAGTAAAGAGAACCGGGAAGTCCGACAGGCCAACCAGATCCTGCGCAAGGCATCGGCGTATTTTGCCCCCCAATCGCCCAATGACAAGCATTCGGCGGCCGGGCAGGGGAAGTTCGACCGCCCGTTCAAGCGATGATCGCGCTCATCGGCGATCATCGCGGTGTCTCCGGGGTTGAGCCGATCTGCCGGGTTCTGCCGATCGCCTCGTCGCCCGCCAGGCGCATGTCGCCCGTCTGGCCGACCCATCCCGGCTTCCGGTACGGACGAAGCGCGATGCCGGGCTGAACGGCGATACTCAGGGACGCAGAACGCCCTTGCGCAGGAGGACATTGCCGTAGAGCCGGCGCTCGCCGCTGGCTATCACGGCATAAGCTGCGCGCGTGCGCTCCACGAACGCGGCCGGTTCGATCTCGGACACGGTGACCTTGCGCCCCTCCGCCCTGTCGGCGCTGGCCTGGAAAGCGTCGTACATCGGCCGCGTCTCGGGCGGTGCCGTCATCACCGCCATGGGCGAGTCGACGAAATCGTCCAGCGGGAAGACGGAGAGGATCGCATCCACAAGATCGGTCGCGGTCGTTCCCGGGAGGTCGATCAGGCGTTGCGCAACATGGGCGGCGCCGAAATTGGCGTCGGCGATGACGATCTCGTTGCCATGGCCCATGTCGTCCAGGATGGCGAGGAGTTGGCCGTTGAGAAGAGGGTGGATGGATTTCAACATGGGTCTGTCCTTGCGAGGCCCCCGTCAGAGCGCGGGGATGAGGCCTTTTTCTTCGAGGCTGAGCCAGAGCGCGTCCGGGATCGGTTGCTCGAACCAGGCGACGTTCTGGTTCACCTGGGCGGCGCTCTTGGCGCCGATGACCACGTTGGCGGTGGCGGGATGGCGCATCGGGAACTGGATCGCGGCGGCGGGAAGCGGCACGCCGAAGGGCTCGCAGGCGGCCCGCAGGGCTTCGGCCTTCTCGACGATCTCGGCTGGGGCGTCGACATAGTTGAACTTCTTGCGCCCCGAGGCGGAGGCGAGAATGCCGGAATTGAAGACACCGCCCACCACCAGCGCCACGTCGCGTGCGGCGGCCTTGGGCAGAAGCGCCCCCGTGGCTGATCCGTCCAGCAGCGTGTAGCGGCCAGCGAGCAGGCAGACGTCGAGATCGGTCTCCTCCATCGCGTCGAGAATCGCTTGCGTCTCGTTCACGCCGAGCCCGAAACCAGCGATGAGCTTGGCCGCTCGCAGCTCTTCCAAAGCGCGGAAGCCCCCGCCCTTGGTGAGCGCCCCCCAGTGATGATCGTGCAGCGCGCCGTGCGTGACGCGGCCGATATCGTGGACGAAGAGGATGTCGAGCTTCGACAGGCCGGTGCGCTGGCGCGAGTCGTCGTAGGAGCGAAGGATGGCGTCGTAGGAATAGTCGAAGACCTCGCGAAACGAGAGGCCGTTGTTCCAGCCGGAATCGAACTCGTTCTTCGGCGGCTCGGGAGGCAGCTGGCGGCCGGGCCGCTCGAAGCTCATGAGGCGCCCGACCTTCGTGGAGATCGCGAAGCTGGAAGGCTCTTCCTCGCGCAGGAGCTCGCCGGTCAGGTGTTCGGAGCGGCCGAGGCCATACATGGGCGCGGTGTCGAAATGCCGGATGCCGGCGTCCCAGGCCGCCTGCAGCGCGGCGCGCGCGTCCGACAAGGGTACGGGCGCATAGAGCCCGCCGAGCGGCGCCGATCCCATGCCGAGTGCGGTGAGTTCGATCCCGGCGCGTTTGAGGGGCCGCTTGGTGGAAGCCTTCATGGTCATGCCTTTCACATCACGCACTAGATACGCACACGGTTCTTGCGGCGGGTCCACACCACCAGCGCGACGCCGGCGATGAGAAGCGCGGCGCGGACGATCTGACGCTGCGAGTCGGTCCAGCCCAGAAGCGCCGCGCCGCTCAGAAGGACGGCGAGCAGCAGGACGCCGGTCAAGGTACCCACCATGTTCGGCTTGCCCATCTTCAGCGCCATGCCGCCGAGCAGAACCGCCGTCAGCCCGTCGATGAAATAGGACGAGCCGATATAGGGCTGACCCGAGGACAGATCGGCGGCCAGAAGCACGCCCGCGACCGAGGACAGAACCGCCGAGACGACGTAGAGAAGAAACAGGAGCTTGCCAGCCGGAATACCGGCCTCCACCACCGCGTGGCGGTTCTGCTCCATGGCGTAGATGTAGTGGCCGAAGGTCGTGCGATCCTGAAGCATCCAGGCCCCCGCGTAGAGAAGGGCGACGAGAACCGCCAGAACCGGAACGAGGCCGAGATTGGCATCCACCAGCGCGCCTGCAAAACCCGTCGTGGCCATCGGGATCGAGGTTCCCTTGCCGATCGCGGCGGCGATCGAACCGGCGAGGCCGCCTGTCGCGATGGTGATGACGAGCGCCGGCAGGCCCATCAGGGCGACAAGCAGGCCGTTCAGGAGCCCCACCAGAAGCCCCGCGAGAAGCGCCACGAGCGACGCCAGCGGCCAGCCCGCGCCCGCCGAGACGAGCCCGGCGACGATCATGGTGGAGAGTGCGGCGACCGACATGAAGCTGACGTCGATCTCGCCCGCCGCGATGATCCAGGTGAGACCCAGAAACATGATGGCGGAGATCGAGGCCGAACGCAGCATGTCGTTGATGTTGCCCGCGCTGGCAAAGCTCGGGCGCAGCCAGGTGAAGACGATCACCAGGGCGGCGAGCAGGAAGAAGAGACCGAAGCGCACGAGGAAGCGGTTGATATCGAAACCGGCGGGAGCGCCGGCGCGCGAGGTCGGGGTCAGAACGGCGCTCATGAACGGGCCTCGCGAAGGGCGGGTTTGCCGCTGTCGCGGAAACGGCGGAACGCTTCCTCGATCCGGGGATCGAAAAGGGCGATGGCGGAAATCAGGACGATCGAGACGATGGCGTCCGAGTAGAAATAGGGCACGGCGAGCAGCGTGAACCCGTTCAGCATGGCCGACATGAGCAGCGTGCCGGCGACCGTGGCGGGCACCGAGGCCGCCCCGAACAGGGCCGCGCCGAGATAGACGGCGGCATAGGCCGGCATCAGGAGTTGGTTGCCCGCCGTGACATTGGCCGCGCCGGAAGAGGCGACGAGAAGGGTGATGGCAAGGCATGACAGCGCGCCGCAGATGGCGAAGGCGGCGCAGACATAGAGCCGGACACGGATGCCGGAAAACACCGCCGAGGTGCGGTTCTCGCCCGTGGCGTAGAAGGCGCGGCCGAAGCGGGAGAAGTGCAGCACGATCCCGGCGAGAAGGGCGGCGGCCAGCAGGATGGCGACCGGCGCGTCGATGCCCAGATATTTAGCGTCGTTCAGGTCGAGAATGCCCGACATGAAGAAGTTCTTCGAGATCGAGGTGCCGTTGGAATAGAAGTAGGACAGGCCCACCGCGAGCCCTCCGGTGGCGATGGTCGCCACGATGTCGGGCAGGCGCATCCAGGCAACGGCGATGCCGTTGACGAGGCCGCAGGCGAGCCCGACCGCCAGCGCGCCCAGAACGCCAAGGCCGACGCCGTATCGCCCCGCGATCAGCCAGCCGAGCGTCATGGCGCCGAGCGAGGCGACGCCGGGAAAGGACAGGTCGAACTGGCGCACCACGATGACGAAGGTGAGGCCGAGCGCCGCCAGCCCCTGCACCGCCATGTGGCGCAGCAGGGCGTGGATGTTCTCGGACGAAAGATAGGCTGGCGTCAGCATCTGAAAGATACCGGCCACGAGCATGAGAAGCACGAGGAAGGCGACGATTCTCGGTACCAGGGGGTGGGTTCTCTTGGTCATCAGGCACGCGCTCCCATGATTCCGGCGCTGAGAAGTTGATCGCGCGAGGGCCTGACGCCGCCGGGATGACCTCCCCCGAGATGAACGGGGCGGCCCTTGTAGAGGGCGAGCACGCGGTCGGCGAGGCCGTGGACCTCATCGCAGTCGGAGGACATGACGATGACGCCCGCCCGGCGCGAGAGATCGCGCATCAGAGCGTAGAGCTTGGCGCGCGCGCCGATGTCGACGCCGATCGTCGGCTCTGCGAA
The DNA here is from genome assembly GCF_001463805.1 of Aureimonas sp. D3. Classification (NCBI taxonomy): domain Bacteria; kingdom Pseudomonadati; phylum Pseudomonadota; class Alphaproteobacteria; order Hyphomicrobiales; family Aurantimonadaceae; genus Aureimonas; species Aureimonas sp. D3. Next base: position 27,122 of record NZ_BBWM01000069.1, read on the forward strand.
GATGTAGATGTCGGCGTTGCGATAAAGCCCCTTGGCGATCACGATCTTCTGCTGATTGCCGCCCGAAAAGGCGCTGACGGGCCGGTCGAGTTCGAAAGGCTGCAGGCCGACGTCGCGCGCCAGTTTCTCTGTGTCGCGTCGGTTGCCGGACAGTTTCAACAGGCCGCCGAGCCAGGAGGCGCGTCCGAGATGGGCGACCGTGGTGTTGAAGGTGACGTCCTTGGTCATGGTCAGCCCTTCGGTGCGCCGGTCGCCCGGCACGAGGAAGATGCCGGCCTCCAGCGCGTCGTGCGGGCCGCGAAAGCGGCGGGTCCGCCCCTTCACCTTGAGCTCGCCCGCGTCCGGGCGCAGGGCGCCGAACAGGACCTTGCTCAATTCGTCCACGCCCGAGCCGACAAGGCCGAAGACACCAAGGATTTCGCCGCGCCGCAATTCGAGATCGACGCCCGAGAAGGCCGCGCCGCATCCGAGCCCTTCGGCTGACAAGATCACGTCCCCGTTTCCGATCCCGTCACAGACCGGGTAGAGATCGCCCGCCGCCTCGTCCAGCATCAGCTCGGGAATGGAAATGTTGCGCTCGCGCGCCTCGCGCGAAGTGAAGGTCGCCACATTGCGCCCGCCCCGGAAGACGGTGAAGCGGTCGGCGATCTCGAAGACCTCTTCCAACCGGTGCGTGATATAGATGATGGCGATGCCGGCGGCTTGAAGCGTGCGCATGAGCTGGAAGAGCGAGGCTTTTTCGCGCTCGGTCAGGGTCGAGGTCGGCTCGTCCAGAATCAGGACCTTGATATGGTCGTGGCGCAACGCATGGAGAATGGCGACGATCTCGCGGTCCACCGCTGGCATCTCGCCGACCGGCGCGTCGAGGTCGATCTCGATGGGGAAGCGCTCCAGGAGCGTCTGGGCGCTTTGGCGCATGGCGCGCCGGTTCATGCGCCGGAACAGGCCGGGCGCGTGTCCCTCGTGCCCCAGAAAGATGTTCTCCACGCCCGTGCAGTCCGGCACGAGTTCGGGGTGCTGCTGGACGGTGGCGATGCCCGCCTCGATCGCCGCGCGGGGGCTGCCGAGTTCGACCGCCTGCCCGTCGATCTCGATCGCGCCTTCGTCCTTGGTGTAGACGCCCGACAGAATCTTGATCAGCGTCGACTTGCCGGCGCCGTTGATGCCGAGCAGCGCGTGGATCTCGCCGCGCTCCAGCGAGAAGTCGACCCCGCCCAGCGCCTGCACCGGCCCGAAGCGCTTGCGGATGCCCCGCATATCCAGAATCGTCGCCATGCCTTGTCCTCGCGCTGCCGGGATGAAGGCAAGGGGCGCGCAACGCCGCCCCCTGCCGGAGCCGCCCCTTGTCGGAGCCATCGGAAGCCTAGGGTCAGAGCGCCCGGTTCCAGCCGATCTTCGCGGCTTCGCCCGGCTGATCGTAGGTGTCGGGGATTTCGATATTGGCGAGGCTTTCCTGCGTCACCGCGTAGGACGGCGTGATGACGAAGCGTGGCGCCTTGCGCCCGGCGATCACCTCGTGGGCGTAGAAGGCGTTCATATAGGCCATCTCGTAGAAGCTCTGGGCGAGCGTCAGCGCGAAGGGCGAACCGGCCTGGATGTATTCGAAGGACTGCTGGCCGCCGTCGATGCCGGTGATGAACACGTCGCGGCCGGACGCCTTGATGGCGAGCGTGCCTTCCGAGGCCGCGCCGTCCCAGGCGCACCAGATGGCGTTGAGGTCGGGATTGGCGGTGAGGATGTTGTCCACGACCTGGCGCGGCGTGGTGGTGCCGCCGAGCGCGAAGGCGATCTCGGAGACGACCTGGATGTCGGGATTGCGCAGGAAGACGGACTTGGCGCCCAGCGTGCGCTGGTCCCAGGATTCGTTGGAGGGCAGGGACACGAGCGCGACCTTGCCCTTCCCCTTCAGGCGATCGACGATGTACTGCGCGCCATAGGCGCCGAGACCGAAATTGTTGGACATGGCGGTGGAGGTCACCGTCGTGTTCGGCACGTAGCTGTCACCGCAGAAGATCGGAATGCCGGAGGCGACGGCGGCCTGCACGGCGGGCGCGATGGCGGCGGCGTCGGCGGGCGTGATGAAGATCGCGGCGGGCTTGGAGGCGACGAAGGCGGCGATCTGGTCGGCCTGCTTCTTCACGTCGTAATTGGCGTCGGCGATCGTCAGCGTGCCGCCGAGCTTCTTCACCGCGTCCTCGTAGCCGGCGACGATGTGGCGGCCCGATTCCCAGACCGTCCAGCCCAGCGAAGCGCAGAATTGCGCATCCTGCGCGAAGGCGAAGTTCGGCCGGGCCAGCGCGGCGGCGACCGTCAGCGCGGCGGCGCCGCTCAGAAAGCCTCGGCGTGACAGGCGAAGGCCGGCGGCTTCGGGGCTGTTGTCGTGAAATTCGGTCATGTCGTGTCCTCCCTTTGAATGTTGAGTGGCGCCGGTCCGTCCTGGCCGGCGGTCGCGTCGATCTCCCGGTCAGCGCGACTGGTTCAAAAGCTCGCGGTATTCCTCGCGCGTCGGCACGCGCGGATTGGTGCCGTGGCAATGGTCCTTCAGCGCCTCGCCCGACACGCGCTCCATCATGGCCTCGGTCACGCCCATCTCGTCCAAGCCCGACGGCAGGCCGATGTCGCGCGAGAGATCGGCCATCACCTCGTCCGGCGCGCCGCCCAGAATGTCCGCCAGGACGTCCCATTTGCCGCCGATCGCCGGTCGGTTGAAGCGCAGCACAGCCGGTGTGAGCACGGCGTTGAGCGTGCCGTGATGCAGGTTCAGCTCGCGCACGGCGCCCAGCGGATGGGTCAGCGCGTGGACGGCGCCGAGCCCTTTCTGGAAGGCCATGGCGCCCTCCAGCGCGCACATCATCATCTCCCAGCGGGCCTGGCGGTCAGCGCCGTCGCGGACCGCGCGGCGGATCGCGCCAAAGCCCCGCTTCAGCCCATCGAGGGCGATGGCGTCCGCCGGCGGGTTCACGGAGGGGGCCATGTAGGTTTCCAGGCAGTGCGACAGGGCGTCCATGCCGGTGGCCGCCGTCAGCTTGGGCGGCAGGCCGTAGGTGAGTTCGGGATCGCACAGCGCCACGCTCGGCAGCATATGCGGGCTGACGATGCCGAGCTTGCGCCCTTCAGCCGTGATGATGACGGATGCGCGCCCGACCTCCGAGCCCGTGCCGGACGTGGTGGGCACCGCGATCAGCGGGCAGATGCGCCCGTGGATCTTCGCCGCGCCACCCTCGACGGCGGTGTATTGTGCAAGCGGCCCCGCGTGGCCGGACAGGAGCCGCACGGCCTTGGCCAGGTCGATCGAGGAGCCGCCGCCAAGCCCCACGATCCCGTCACAGCCTTCCCGACCATAGAGCGCGAAGGCCGCTTCCACCGCTTCCTCGGTCGGGTTGGCGGGCGTGTCGGGGAAGACGGTCGGCGCAGCGTCGAAGAGCGTCAGCACGCGCTCGACGAGACCCGTGGCGACGAGGCCGCGATCCGTCACGATCAAGGGGCGCCGCACGCCCAGGCCTTCCAGAAGCGCCGGCAGCCGCGCGATAGCGCCTTCGTCGAACTCGATACGGGTCAGGTAGGTGATGAGAGCCATCGGGGGCGCGCTTCCAAGACGGGGGACGTCGTGCCTGTCCGGCGAATTCGGCTTCTCCGGACAGGCTACAAGTCTCTGTTTTCACTGCATCCTCCAACGACGGAGCCTATCCGCTCCGCCGGGAGATGCTTTGGGTCGAAGGCAGGCGTCGGCACGCATGGCGAAGCCTCGCCATGCCGCGACCAGGTTTTGCCGAAATGCGTCACGGCACCGCCCGTCGGCCAAGCGGCGTCGTTCGGCGGACCCAGATCGGGCCGCCGGATGTCTCGTCTGACGTCTAGAATCCTCCTTCGGAACGAAGATGGCCTCCGGCCTCCTGTTCCGACTTCGGCGGCCTCCCGGCGCCGGCATTTCGTCTCTATCGGATTGCGCCTTGCGTCGTCAACCGATATATGAGTTATTGAAGCCAGACTGATGAAGCGAAGTCAACTCCCTCTCCTACACCACGGAAGAGCCCATGAATGCCGGGATCGGCGCCGAGGCTTTGGCGCGCGTGGCGGTTGAAAGACCGACCCAAAAGGCCGAACAGATATATGAGTTGCTGCGGCACTCCATCGTGCGCCTGCACATGGTTCCGGGATCGGTGATCTCGGAAAAGGAGCTCTGCCTGCAATACGGCGTGTCGCGCACCCCGGTGCGGGAGGCCTTGAAACGGCTGGCGGAAGAGGATCTGGTGGACGTGTTCCCCCATTCGGGAACCTATGTCTCGAAGATTTCCTTCGACGTGGCGGAGGAAGGTTTCGTGATCCGCCGCGCGCTGGAGATCGAGAGCATCCGCCGCGCCGTGCGCTTCGTCACCGATGCCGACGTGGCGCGGCTCGACGCGCTGATCGCCGACATGCGCGACATCCTGGCGCGCGAGGCGCTGCACGAATATATCGAGGTGGACGACGCCTTCCATTCGGCCATCGCCGGCATCAGTCACTATCCACGCATCTGGAAGTTCATCAACATGGTGAAGGCGCATCTCGACCGGATGCGCCAGCTCTCCGCGCCCGTGCCGGGGCATCTGGCGGAGGTCACCGAGCAGCACGCCTCGATCGTGCGGGCGCTCGCCCGGCGCAACGCCGACCAGGCCGAACTTGCCATGAAGATCCACCTGGAATCCTCCTTCGCGGTGATGAGCGCGATGTACGAGGAAGGCCGTTATTTCAAACGGAAGGACGTCTGATGCTGGATGTGCCCGCCGGCGCCCCGCGCCTTGCCGACGTCGAGAGCGCCAGCTTCCTCGGCTACAGCCGCGCGGACGGGCGCGTCGGCACGCGCAATTTCATCGCCATCGTCTCTTCGGTGAACTGCTCGGCCACCGTATCGCGGGGCGTGGCGGCGCATTTCGCCTCGCCGGCGGGGCGGCTCGAGCGCTTTCCCCATGTGGACGGCATCGTGGCGATGACGCATGGCGGCGGCTGCGCGGTCAACCTGCACACGGCGGGCTACGACTATCTGACCCGGGTTCTGGCGGGTTATGCCGCCCATCCCAATGTCGGGGCCGTCCTGATGATCGGCCTTGGCTGCGAGACCAACCAGATCCCGCTTCTCCTGCGCAAGCACGGGCTGAGCGAAGGCCCGCTCCTGCGCACTCTGACCATTCAGGGAAGCGGCGGCACGCGGGCGACCATCGCCGCCGGTATCGAGGCGATCGAGGCCATGCTGCCCGAGGTCGACGCCGCGCGGCGCACGCCCCAACCGGCCGGGCACCTGACGCTCGCCTTGTCGGCCGAAGCCTCCGACGACCCGGCCGCCGAGGCCGCGCTCGGCCACGCGGTCGATCTGCTCCTGCGCCAGGGTGGCACGGCCGTGCTGGCGCAGACGCCCGATCTTCTCGACGCCGCCCCCTTGCTCGCTGGTCGCGCCGCCTCGCCCGCCGTGGCCGAACGGCTCGCCGCGCGGATCGAAGACTGGCGCGGCATGAGCGCGCGCGCCGATTTGCCGGACCGGGCTGCCCTTGAAGGCGGGACCGCTTCGGCTGTCTTGACATCGGATCGGGCGCGGCCTTCCGCGCTCGCCAAGGCCGGCGCGTCCCGCTTGGAGGCGGTCTACGACTATGGCGAGCCGATCGCGGCCCGCGGTTTGGTCGTGATGGACACGCCCCGCTACGCGCCGGTGGCGCTGACGGGCCAGATCGCGGGCGGCTGCACCCTGGCCGTTCTGGCGACCGGACGCGGCGGCGCCTCGAGCTGCAAGCCGGTGCCGGTGCTGCGGCTCGCCACCAGCACGCCCTTGTTCGAGCGTATGAACGAGGATCTCGATCTCGATGGCGGAACGGTCGCCTCCGGGCTGGAGACCGTGGAACAGGCCGGGACTCGCATCTTCCGGGCGCTGCTTGCCGCCGCCTCCGGCAAGCCGACCCGCAGCGAGCTCGGCGATTTCGGCGACAACGACTTCGCGCCCTGGCAGGTCGGCGCGGTGATGTAGGCCAGCGTGGGAGTGTTCCCGTCGGGGGAACCGCCTTTTCGAGAACAACAACCGACGGTGCGATGGCGGCGGGACAAGACGAGCCGCCGCGCCCCTTGGGAGGACAAGACGATGACCGAATTGAAGACCAGCTACGACGTCGTGATCATCGGCGCGGGCGTCGGCGGCGGCGCGCTGGCCAATGCCCTGGCCGCGCCCGGCCGCGAGATCCTGATGATCGAGCGAGGCCCGCGTCTGCCGCGCGAGAAGGACAACTGGAGCGTCGACGCCGTCTTCCACAAGAAGAAATACGCGACCAAGGAGGAGTGGCGCGACAAGGACGGCGCTCTCTTCAACCCCAGCACCTACTATTATGTCGGCGGCAACTCGAAATTCTTCGGCGCGGCCACCGTCCGCTTCCGCAAGGAGGATTTCGAGGACCTGCAGCACGAAGCCGGTATCGCCCCCGCCTGGCCCGTTTCCTACGACACGTTCGAGCCCTATTACGCCCGCGCCGAGCGGCTCATGGGCACGCATGGCGAGGCCGGGCTCGACCCGATCGAGCCGCCGCGCTCGGGCCCCATGCCCTATCCCGCGATCGGTCACGAGCCCGAGATCGCCTGGTTCGAGACCAAGCTGCGGCAGAAGGGGCTGCGGCCCTTTCCGCTGCCGATCGCCATCGACTATCACGACGGCGGCGCCTGCGCCCGCTGCCGGACCTGCGACGGTTTCGCCTGCAAGATTGGCGCCAAGGGCGACGCCGAGATGCGCCTCGTCAATCCGGCGCTCGCCAAGGGCGGCGTGACGCTCATCACCGAGGCCTTCGTCCATCGCCTCGTCACCGACCCCTCGGGCGGCAAGGTCACGGCGGTCGAGTTCGATTACCAGGGTGAGCGCCGGACGGTCTCGGCCAAGGTCTTCGTCTCGGCAGCCGGCGCCATCAACTCCTCGGCCCTGCTCCTGCGCTCGCGCAACGACAAGCACCCGAACGGGCTCGGCAACAACACGTCCGACCAGCTCGGCCGCAACTACATGGCCCACAACAACACGGCGATGATGGCGATCTCGCCGTTCAAGAAGAACCGCGTCGTCTTCCAGAAGTCGATGGCGATCAACGACTTCTACCTCGCCAATTCCGAGCGGCCCTATCCGCTCGGCAACGTGCAGGGCCTCGGCAAGCTGCAGGCCGGCATGCTGACCGCGAGCGTCAAATGGGCGCCGGAAAGCATGATGGCGCTGTTTGCCGAACGCTCCGTGGACTGGTGGCTGATGTCGGAGGACCTGCCCGATCCCAACAATCGCGTCAGCCTCGACCCGGACGGCAAGATCCGCCTCGCCTACACCGCCAACAATCTGAAGGCGCATGGCGAGCTGGTGAAGGTCTGGTCGAAGATCATGCGCTCGCTCGGCTATCCCCTGATCGTCACGCAGAAGATGGACATCAAGGTCTCGATGCATCAGTGCGGCACCGCGCGCTTCGGCACCGATCCCGCGACCTCCGTCCTCGACACCAACTGCAAGGTCTGGGACGTCGAGAATCTCTATGTGGTGGACGCCTCCTTCCTGCCGTCCTCGACGGGCTTCAATCCGTCGCTGACCATCGTCGCGCAGGCGCTGCGCACGTCCGAGCAGATCCTGAAGGAGCTCGGCGAGACCATCGCGCTGCCCATGCCGCCGGTGCGCGCGGTCGAGACCGTGCCTGCCTGATCCGACACATACGAAAATCCGACGCCCATCCGGACAGCTCCAGACGCGGGGACCGACGAGCATCTTGCCGTTTCCCGCGACGCCGGCTTCGAGCGATGCGAGGGCGCATCGGCGAGGACCGGCCACGAAGGGGCGGCGAGACGACCCGCCCGGCCGGACCGGCGGACGTTTCGCATGGGCTCATCAACCATCAAGAGGGAGGGAAAACACCATGACGGCCAAGCGTGACTATGCGCGCATGTTCGATCTTACCGGTCGCAAGGCCATCGTGACGGGCGGTTCGCGCGGCATCGGCCGGGCGCTGGCACAGGCGCTGGCGGCGCACGGCGCCGACGTCGCGATCGTCGTGCGCTCGACGCTCGCCCAGGCCGAGGACCTGGCCCGGGAGCTGAACGCCGGAGGGGGCGACAGTTTCGCCATCCAGGCCGACGTCTCCAACCCGGACGACGTCGAACGGCTGGCCGCCGCCGTCGAGGCGCGCTGGGGGCGCGTGGACATTCTCGTCAACAATGCCGGCACGATCTATCCCGGCGACGCCGAGACCTATGCCCTGTCGGACTGGCGGGCGACGATGGCGGTCAATCTCGACGGCGTGTTCCTGGTCAGCCAGGCGATCGGCCGCCTGATGATCCGCCAGAAGTCCGGCTCGATCATCAATATCGGCTCGATGTCCGGGCGCATCGTGAACTGGCCGTTCAAGCACTCGGCCTACAACGTCTCCAAGGCCGCGGTTCACATGCTGACCAAATGCCTCGCCACCGAATGGGCCGAGCACAACATCCGCGTCAACGCCTTGGCGCCCGGCTACATCCTGACCGAACTCACCGAGGAGGTGCTGCGCGAGAACCCGGACGTGGTGAACAACCACTGGGCCAAAAGCGCCGTCCAGAACCGTATCGGCACCGTGGACGAGCTTGCCGGCTCGGTGGTCTATCTCGCCAGCGACGCCTCGTCCTTCACCACCGGCGAAATCCATACGGTCGACGGCGGCCTGACGCTGCGCTGACCCTTTTTCAGGACCACAGGACCATGACTCAACGCGGATACGGCGGCCCCCTTCGCTACGTCCAGGGCCCGGGCGTGACGGCCGATCTGGGGCGCTACCTCGCCCCACTCGGTGATAAGGCGCTGGTGGTGATCGACGGCTTCTTCTGGGACAGGCTGCGCCCGGATCTGGAAAGCGCCCTTGCAGCGTCGGGGGTAGCGGCGGACTTCGTGCGCTTCGGCGGCGAATCCTCCGACGCCGAGATCGAGCGCTGCGTGGCGGCGGGGCGCGCAGCCAGTGCCGCTTCCGTCGTCGGCATCGGCGGCGGCAAGGCGCTGGACACGGCCAAGATCACGGCCTTCGGCATCGGGGCGCGCATCGTCACCGTTCCCACCATCGCCTCGACGGACTCGCCGACGAGTTCGCTCGGCGTCGTCTACTCGCCCGACGGCGTCTACGACCGCGTCGTGCGCTGTGGGCGCAATCCGGACGTGGTGCTGGTGGACAGCGACCTCATCGTCAAGGCGCCGGCTCGCTTCCTGGCAGCCGGCATGGGCGACGCGCTCTCCACCTTCTACGAGGCGCGCTCCAACATCGAGTCGCGCTCCAACAACTATATCGGCGACGGCTACGCCTCCACGGTCGGCGGCTATCAGATCGCCCGCGCCTGCCACGAGGTGCTGATGCGTGATGGGCGGGCGGCCTATGCGGCGGCCAAGGACGGGCGGCTTACCCCGGCGGTCGAGAACATCATCGAGGCGAACACGCTCCTGTCGGGTCTCGGCTTCGAGAATTGCGGCGTCTCGGGCGCACACGGCATCCACGACGCCCTGACCGTGCTGGAGCCGACGCACCATTTCCTGCATGGCGAGAAGGTCGCCTTCGGCGTCCTCTGCCTTCTCGTCCTGGAGAACCGTCCGCCCGCCGAATTCGCGGAAGCCCTGTCCTTCTGCCGCGATCTGGGCCTGCCCACGACGCTCGCCGATCTCGGCTTGGAGACCGTCAGCGCTGCCGATCTCACGCGTGTCGGCGAGGCGGCGATGCTGCCGACCAACGTCATCCACTCGGTTCCCGCCAAGCTCTCGGTCCGGGCGATCGCCGACGCGATTGCGACGGCCAGTCTGCTGGCCAGCCGACCCGCCCCCGCGCCTTAACCGTGGCGGCGGCTTTGTTGCAAAGCAGCGGCCGTTGATGCGAGCTGAGGCTGAGAGATGAGCCAAAGCGTGGCTTGACTGATGAGCGCAGCGTTCAGCGGCCGTCACTTCGCGCCTGACATCATCATTCTTCGCCTGCGCTGGTACTGCCGCTACGCCCGAAGCTGCCGCGACCTCGAGGAGAGGATGCCCGAGCGTCCTCTCCCGGTGGACCATACGACGATCTACAGATGGGTGCAGCACCACGCGCCCGAGCTGGGCCCTCGTGTCCAGCGGTGCAAGCCGCTGTAAACCAAGACATGGTATGTCGACGAGACCTCTATGAAGGTTCGCGGCGAATGGATGTGTCTGTGTCGGGTGATTGGCGAGGGTGGCGAGACACTGAACGTCTACCGCTCGCAAACCCGTACGACGACGGCCGCCAAACAGTTCCTGAGCACGGCCTCGAACCGCTCGCCGCATCATTGCCCGTCCGTCGTGTCGACCGACAAAAGCCGAGCCTGCAACGAGGCGCTTGGCTCGCTGCGCAAGGAACATCGCCTGCCGCCGACCTGCCAGCATCGGCAGGTGACGTTCCTGAACAACAGGCTGGATTGCGATCACGGGAAGCTGAAGCAGCGCATCCGCCCGGTGCGTGGGTTCAAGTCGCCAAAGACGGTCCACAATTCCCTTCATGGGTTCGAAGGGATGCGAATGTTTCGCAAGGCCCAGTTCCGTTCGATGGTCGACAACCTCATAGGCTGATCGGAGGCTCGGTAGATCGGACGGCTGTTTCGGGTCTTCATCGCCTGAAAATTGAATAGAACGGGATCGTTGCAATCAAGCTGGCTGTCCGCCACCGAGCCTCTCGCTCTGGTTGCGGTTTACTCTCTCGGACTGAAGATCCCGTGATGCCGCGTTTCGCTTCCCTGTCAGAATACAACGCTCTCCTGCGCGGAGGTCTGTTGATCGTGGCCGCCCTTTTCGCCTGGAACGTCCAGGCGCAGGATCGCCGCGACGTGCGCGAGCCGTCGCTGCCGACGCAAGTCTGCGCGACCCTGGCGTCCAAAGGCGATGCGGATGACACAGGGCGGATACAAGCGGCTATCGATCGTTGCGAGCCGGGTGCGGCCGTCCGCCTCGTTGCAGCAGCAAGCGACGGACGGTTCGTCAGCCGGCCCCTGCACATGGCATCGGGCGTCACGCTCTGGATCGATCGCGGTGTCGTGCTGGCAGCGACGACGGACCCACTGGCCTATGACCGAGGACAGGGCACCTGCGGCACCATCGCCACCAAGGGGGATGGCTGCGCGCCCTTTCTGTCCTTCTCCCATACGCAGGGCGGCGGCATCGTGGGAGACGGCACGATCGATGGCCAAGGCGGCGCGGTCATGGCCGGCCATCGCGAAACCTGGTGGCAGCTCGCCCGCCGAGCGCAGAACGAAGGGGGCCATCAGAACAATCCTCGCCTGATCGAACTGGAGCAAACCCGCAACGTGACCTTCTACAGGGTAACGTTGCGCAACGCCGCCAATTTCCATGTCGCGCTCAACAAGGTCGAGGGCGCGACCTTCTGGGGTGTCAGGATCGACACCCCTGCCGACGCACGCAACACCGACGGGATCGATCCCGGCGCGTCGCAGGATGTCACCATCGCCCATAGCTTCATTCGCACGGGAGACGACAATATCGCGATCAAGGCCGGCAAGGGCGCGACCCGCTTCGTCTCGATCCTGAACGATCATTTCTACTGGGGACACGGCCTGTCGATTGGGAGTGAGGTCAACGAAGGCGTCAGCGACATCCTCGTCCGCGATGTGACGCTGGACGGCACGACGTCGGGGTTGAGGATCAAGAGCGACGCCAGCCGGGGCGGGTTGGTCACCCGCGTGCGCTACGATGGCGTGTGCTTGCGCGGGAACCGAAAGCCGATCGATTTCGATACGCGCTACGATCCCGGTGTTGGAGGTCAACATATCCCGGTCTATCGCGACATCCTGTTGCACGATGTGAGCGGCACGGATGGGGCGCTGATCCTGCGCGGCTATGACGGCGCTCATCCGCTGCATGTGACGCTGAATGGCGTGCACTTCGCGTCCGATGCAACATGGAATATCGACAACGCGCAATTGTCGGCAGGCCCCGGTGGGGTGTCACCGATCCCCGCAGGCTATGATCTATCCCCCGCTCGCGGGCCAAGCCGAAACTGCGACGCGTCTTGGGTGCCGTTTCCAACGGATCATACCAAAGCGCATTGATCAGACCGGCTTCTCCATTCGCGGTGTCGAGGTCAAGCGCTCCTGAGCGGATGTCTCGCCTCGGCTGATGGGTGATCCCTTGGCTGTCATGCCTCTCTTGGAGGTCGCCCCGGTCAGGCCCTTCCCTGAGGGGATCGGAATCAGCGAGGCGGCTCGATCTGTTGCGCTTGGCTGTCGTGCGAGGGGCATGATCGGCTCAAGAGTCCTATGTGTTCAGTCCCGGCCTCTGATGGATAGGGTTCCGCACCTCGGCAATATCGATGCGGAAGAAGCTCCCTCTCAACGATGCTGCGCATCGTCCGCCTTGCAAGGGATCGGAGAGCGCTTGAAGCGCTGCCAGTTTGGCCTGTCCCTCCCGATGCCAGCAGGCGGGAGATGCCATATCGTTGCAGGCACCGATGCAGCGCGGAGCGCGTCAGATGCGGGAGCGACCGTTGCAGGGCGTAAAGGCTGTCGTCGAGCAGCAGCAACGTGTGGCGTCGGAACGCCACGACCATTGCCTCCTTCCCCTCGGTCAGTGTCGTCGAATGAGGCCTTCAGATCCTCAACGGTTGCCCGTTTCCGCCACTTCGCGACCGCTTCGGGCTGATCCCCGGCTCACGGCTCAGTGTCGCGAACGAAGCTTGCGATCGCTCGGATGCTGCTCGGGCGGCGTGCATGGTCGTGGCGCACCCATGATGGACCTGCCCCATAGTGCCTCTTTCCATTCCAACGAAATGGATCGGACCATCAAACCGTGGGATCAAACACCTAGCCAAGCTGCGGAGTGGGCCAGCAACGATGTTTCTCCTGATGAACGGCTTGTCTTTCTCATGCCGATGGGGCGTGGGCCCGGCGCGGGGCCTCGTTCATGAAGGCAAGCGTCTCATCGAACGAGCGGATGCCAGCGTCGGAACCGAGGCCCGTCGCCACCAGCGCGGCTGAGGCTTGGGCAAAGGCGAGCGCCGTGGAGACATCCATACGGTGGTGGAGCGCGGTGATGAAGCCGGCGTCGAATGCGTCGCCGCAGCCTGTCGTGTCCACGACATCGATCGCATAGGCGGGCTGGTGAACGGTCTCGCCGGAGGCCGCGACGAAGCAGGCGCCGTCGCCGCCAAGCGTGAAGACGCAATGCTTGACGCCGCGCCCAAGAAAGAAGCCGGCGGCCGATGGCACGTCGGCAGCCCCCGAAATGTCGCGCGCTTCCTCAATGGAGGGCATGAAATAGTCGATATGGGGCAGGAGCGGCTCGATCAGCGATAGGGTCTGCGGACCGGCGCCCAGAAGATCGAAGGTCACGGTGCGGCCGCGCCGCTTGGCTTCGGCCAGAAGCCGCGCGCTCGGCGCGCCGTCGAGCTTGGCGAGGAGCCCGGTGCCGCCGAGATGGATGATCGCTGGCGCGAGCACGGCGTCGAGCGCGGCGTCGGCCACCTCGAAATGGTCCGAAGCGCCGCGCGCGTGGAGGGCCGGGCGGCTGCCGTCGCGGCGGATGTTGAGGATCGTCGCGGAGGTCGGCACGCCCTGAAGCTGCTGCATCTGGCTCGTGTCGACGCCGAAGCGCCGGAGCGTGGCGAGCACGAAGTCGGCCTTCTCGTCGTCGCCGACCGCACCCACCGCAAGGCAGTTCAGGCCCAGCTTGGCGAGATCGATCACCGTGCCGCCCGCCGTTCCCGCGACGGTCAGGCGAATCTCGTCGATGAAGGCGACCTGCCCGCCGGGCGGAATGGCGTCCACCGGGCGGCCGAGGACGTCGAGGATGTAGAGACCGATCACGGAGACGTCGTGCGACATGGAAGCGCCTTTGGGAACGGGAAGGAAGGAGAGAACCGTGCGTCAGCCGCGCTGGCTGAACGCGAAGATCGTGCCGGCAAGGAGGATGAAGCCGCCGACGATGGCGAGCTGCAGCGTGCTCGGGATGCCGACGAAGATCAGGACATTGCTGACGAGCGTGATGAGGAAGACGCCGAGCAGCGTGCCGACGACGCTACCCGAGCCGCCGGTGATGCGCGCGCCGCCCAGCACCACGGCGGCGATCACGTCAATCTCCATGCCCGCCAGGTCGAACGGGTTGGCGAGCCGGTTGGAGGCGACGTGGACGACGCCCGCAATCCCCGCCAGAAGCCCGGCATAGGCGAAGACGAAGACGCGCACCCGGAAGAGACTGATGCCCAGGCGCTCGGCGATCCCCGGATTGCCGCCAACCGCGAAGACCGCGCGGCCCATCAGCGTGCGCTCCAAGACGAACCACGTGACGAGAGCGGCAACGAAGAGAACGAGGACGCTCGCCGGCAGGATGGAGATGCCGCCGCCCGGCGCGGTGTGGGTGTAGAGCGAGGCCCGGCCGAAGACGTCCATGGCCGTCGGAATGTTCATGAACAGCGCCGTCCCGACGAAGGTCAGGAGGAAGCTGCGGATAATGTACTGGGTGCCGATCGTCACGATCAGTGAGGGCGCCTTCAGCGTGTGGACCAGGACACCGTTGGCCGCGCCGAGCAGCGCGCCGCCGCCCGCCGCCAGGAGGAAGAAGACCACGAGCGGCATGTCGGGCGCGTGGTTCGTCGCCAGCATCGTCAGCGCGTACATCATCAACGCGGCGATCGCGGTGAAGGACACGTCGATCCCGCCTGCCGCGAGCACGACCAGAACGCCCATCGCAAAGAGGCCGCGCACCACGGAAGCGCGCAGGACGTCGAAGAGGTTGTTGACCTGGAGGAAGTCCGGGTTGGCGATCGTCACCGCGACCGAGGTGAGGATGACGAGGAGAAGCGTGAAAAGCTCGGGCCGGCGGACCATGCGGTCGAAGACGCGGGAATGCCAGGCGTCGCCCCGTGCCGGCGGGGCCGATGCGATCTCGGTCATGCGTCGAGTCCTTCTCCGGCGGATGCGAGCGAGCGGTAGATCGTGTCCTCGCTCCAGTCCTCGACGGGCCGCTCGGCCACGACCCGGCCCTGGCGCATGACCGCGATCCGGTCACAGTTCTGAAGGAGTTCGGGCAGGTCGTCGCTGATGATGATGACGGCCATGCCGCCGTCGGCGAGCCGCTGGATGATGCGGAAGATCGTGTCCTTCGAGCCGACATCGACGCCCACGGTCGGCCCGTGCAGGATCAGGAGGCGCGGCTCGATGGTCAGCCAGCGTCCGATCAGGACGCGCTGCTGGTTGCCGCCCGATAGCGACTGGACGGGAAGGACGACGTTGGGCGTGGCGACCTGGAGGTCGGCCACCGTCGTCTCGGCGAGCTTTCGCGCCCGCCGCCCGCTGATGATGCCGAGCGCGCCGCGCAGGCGGTCCAGCACCGGCAGGGTGATGTTCTCCTCGATGGATTTTTCGAGGAAGAGCCCCTCGGTCAGCCGGTCCTCCGGCACGTAGCCGATGCCGGCCTCGATGGCCCCCGCGGGCGTGCGCAGCTCCAGCGCCGCGCCGCCGAGGCGGATATGCCCGCTGCGGGCGGGCCGGACGCCGGCCAGCGCGAGGGCGAGTTCGTTGCGCCCGGAATCGGCAAGGCCCGTGAAGCCGAGGATCTCGCCGCGCCGAAGCGAGAAGCACACGTCGCGGAAGGCGTCGCCCCCCAGGGCTTGGACATCCAAGAGCGTGTCGCCGAGTTTGGGCTCGGTGCGATAGCGCGCCTCGCTGATCTCGCGGCCCGTCATCCAGTGCATGAACTCGGCCTTGGAATGCTCGGCGACATCGAGCTCGGCCACCTTGCGCCCGTCGCGCATGATGATGGCGCGCCCACCGATCGCCTTGCACTCCTCGAGCTTGTGCGTGACGAAAAGAACCGCGACGCCGCCCGCGCGCAGCCGCTCGACGACGCGCAGGAGGTTGTCCACCTCCTGGCGCGTCAGCGAGGTCGTCGGCTCGTCCATGATGACGAGCCGCGCGTCGGCGGCCACCGCCCGCGCGATGGCGACGAGCTGGCGGGTGGCGAGCGGCAGTGTGTCGGTGCGCCGGGAGAGGAAGTCGCGGTCCGTCGGCAGCTGCACCTTGGCAAGCGCGGCCCGCGCCGTCTCGCGCAGCGCCCCCATGTCGAGCCGGCGGGCGAGATGGCCATCGGCGGCGACGAGCTGCCCGGTAAAGGCGACGTTCTCGGCAACGGAGAGATTGGGAAGGAGGGAGAGGTCCTGGTAGACCGTCTCGATCCCGGCGCGCAGCGCGCCGATCGGGCCGATGTCGCCCGCCCGCTCGCCGGTCGGTGTGCCATCCACGAGGATCTGGCCCTCGTCGGCGGCCTGCGCGCCCGAGATGATCTTGATCAGCGTTGACTTGCCACAGCCGTTCTCGCCCATCAGATGGTAGACGCGGCCTGCCTCGATCACGAGGTCCACTGCCTTCAGCGCGTGGACGCCACCGAAGGATTTGCGCACGCCCCGGATTTCCAGAAGCGGAGGGGCGGCGTCGGCCGGTCGCGGCGCGGAGACGACGGACATGATGACATCCTGATGGAAACGGGGCTGCTCCGGGGCCGCCGAGACCCCGGAGCGGTCGAAAGACGCGTTCGCGCCGGGGCTTAGAACGGGTAGTTCTTGTAGGAGGCCTTATCGACATCGACCCAGGCCTCGCCCTGAACGATGACGCCCTTGCCGGGGCCCTTCTTCACCGACACCTTGTTATAGCCGGGAACGCCCAGATCCATGCCGTCGGTGACTTCCTTGCCGTCGAGCACCATGTTGGCGACGACGTTCATGACGTAGCCGGCATCCTTCGGATCCCAGAAGAAGATCTCGTCCACCGCGCCGGTTTCGAGATAGGGGCCGGTGTCCTTGGGCAGGCCGAGGCCATAGACGCAGGTCTTGTCCTGCAGGCCTGCCTCTTCCACCGCGCGGCCGATGCCGATGACGTCGATCGCCGACGAGCCCTGGAAACCCTTGATGTCGGGATAGCGGCGCAGGATCTCCTTGGCCTTCTCATAGGCCTTGTTGGCGTCGTTGAAGGACTCGTTCTTGGCGGCGACCAGTTCCATGCCCGGATACTTCTTGGCGTTCTCGGCGCCTGCATCCACCCATTGATTGTGCGTCAGGCTGCCGAGCGAGCCGACGAAGCTCGTCCACTTGCCGGACTGGCCCATGCAGGCCGCCAGCTTCTCGTTGATGCGTCGGCCGAAAGCCGCGTTGTCGAAGGCCTCGATATCGACGGCGGTGTTGACCAGGCTGTCGCCCTCGTGGGTGATGACCTTGATGCCACGCTGTCCGGCGCGGCGCAGCACGCCTTCCAGCGCCGCCGGGTCCATCGGCACCACGGCGATGGCCGAGACGTTCTTGGCAACCAGATCCTCAATGATGCGGCCTTGCTGGGCGGCGTCCGCCTTGGCCGGGCCGATCTGGCTTGTCGCGACGTTCGTATGCTCGGCGCCGTAGGCGTCGACACCCTGGTTCATGCGGGTGAACCAGTTCTCGCCCGTCACCTTCACGACGGTGACGATCGTCGGCTTGTCCTGGGCCGTGGCCGCGCCGGCGCAGAGGGTCAAGCCGAGCGCCGTGCAGGCGGCGAGCTTGGATAGAATGGTCATATGGATCCTCCCATTGGATATGAAGTGCGGGCGCGCCTTTCCTGCCTCGTCTCCCGGCAGGGATGGCGCGCTGTTCCGGCGTGTCAGCGGCTCGGCTGGAGCCAATAGCCGAAGTCGAACCTGGCGAAGGCCAGAAGAGCGAGGAGCAGAAGTCCCCAGGCGAGATCCCGAAAGAAGTTCGAGATGTCCATGAAGTTGAAGAGGCTGGACAGGATCTGCAGGGCCGTTGCCGCCAGAAGCACGCAGCCGACCTTGCCGTAGCCGCCCTCCGGCTTCACCCCGCCCATCACCGCGATCAGGATC
The DNA here is from genome assembly GCF_001463805.1 of Aureimonas sp. D3. Classification (NCBI taxonomy): domain Bacteria; kingdom Pseudomonadati; phylum Pseudomonadota; class Alphaproteobacteria; order Hyphomicrobiales; family Aurantimonadaceae; genus Aureimonas; species Aureimonas sp. D3. Next base: position 44,964 of record NZ_BBWM01000069.1, read on the forward strand.
GCGATCAGAACGTAGGAGCCGCCGTAATCCCACTTCACCGAGGCATTGCGGGCGGCAATGACGATGCCGGCAATCGAGGACAGGAGGCCACTCGCCGTATAGGTCAGAACGATCATCCGACGCTCGGCGATGCCGCCGTAGCGCGCAGCCTTGGGGTTGCTGCCGAGCAGCATCAGGCGCACGCCGAAGGGCGTGAAGCGCAGGACGAAGCCGATGATCGCCGCGACCACGAGGAACAGCGCGAAGCAGATCGGCATGCCCAGCACCGGCGAGTTGCCGAAGTCGTCGAGCGGCGGGATATAGCCGAGGCTCAAGGCGGAGCCGTTGGTCAGGAACACCGCGATGCCGGTGAACAGGAGCTGCGTGCCGAGCGTTGCGATCAGCGGTGTCAGGCGGCCATGGGCGATCACCAGTCCGTTCGCCAGCCCCCCGACAAGGCCGATGAGAAGTGCAATCCCGGCAAAGCTCCAAGAGAAGAGTTCGGGCGCGGCGTCGGGGGACACGAAGAGCTTGGCCAGCATCAAAGCGCCAATGCCCGACAGGTTGGCCAGCGCGATGCCCGAGAGATCGATGCCGCCGTTGCCCGAAGTCATGGCCAGCATCACGCCGAAGGCGAGGAGGCCGAGTTCGGGGACCTGCGCGGCCATCGATTGAAGATTGTAGCTATCGATGAAATTAGCGCCGGCCATCATCGCGCCCGCCGTCAAGAGGACGACGTTGAGCAAGCCGAGAAAAACGCCTTGGCGATCAAAACTGCGAAGCAAATCGCACCTCCCGTACGATCTTGTCTCGAAACGTGACCCATCCGCTTGACGGACCGGTCTCCCTCACGTTCCAATTTTTGACATCTGTCACAAAAAAATGTCTAATGTCAATTCATCCTGACAGCAGGATAGGCATGGCTTCCGTCAAGCTGGAAACCAGTAAGCGTCGAGCGTTTCGACGCCCTCGAACCGAACTTATGTTCGTCTCGCCGCTAAAGGATTCCAGGGATCCCGCCTTCTGGGAGGCGGCTTCGTGTCTTCGCAGGACCCCGAATGCGTTGGAGCCAAAGGCCGATTGCGGCGAAGTTCGATACGGTTGCGCGGCGGGTTGATGACAGCATCGTCGAACATCACCACCCTGCGAGAGCGGGCAACGAGGCGACTGCTTGGACATTCCTGGCCGCGATCGTCGAGCGCAGTTCATGGCGCGCGCGATCTGTCGGCCAGAGCCGTCTCGGCCCGGACGCGATCGAGAAGCAAGCGGGTCCTGCCGCCAACTTCTTATAAGCGCTGAAATGATGCGAAAACGGCAAATGCCTTGCGCCTGAGTAAGGCCGTTCCAAGACATCCATGGTGCCAAACGGGGGCGATCCGTGCGTCCCTCGCATGTCGGACGTGCAGGTACTCGATAGCGAAGGGTTGCAAAGCTCCTCTTCGAGCTTTGCGCTACTGCCCAATGAGCGGGAGGCGTAATTTCTGCCCATCGGAAGAACAGGAACACGCCGGCCACCACCGATGAGAGGCCGGGCACGAAAGGCAAGACATCATGTCCCTCGCTCGCTCCTTCAGCACCTGGCGCCAGTACCGCAACACGGCCGCCGAGCTGAACCGTCTCTCGCAGCGCGAACTCGCCGACCTCGGCATCGCACGCGGCGATATCCAGGCCATCGCCCGTCAGGCGGTCCGCTAAGAGTTTCCCCCCCTTTCGCTTCAGCTGGTCCTCCCCCACCTGAAGCGGACTGGCCGAGAGGTTCCTCCCACCCCTAGGCTTCTCTCAAACGCCCTTGCCGGTCCTCCCCCGGCAGGGGCGTTTTTCGTTGCGGGCCGACAGAGCCCGGCGCGGGCAGAGGTAGTACAACCCACCGTATTTTTGTCAGACGAACTATCACTGCTTCGAACATCATTTAATGCAACGGTAATGAAACCTGCCTTTCGGCAATTTGTTATTCTCCTGAACTCGATGGCCGCGGAATATCTGGCCGCAACGGAGTAATATTGAGTTCAATTCAAAAATAGGAGAAGCATCATGAAAGCGTATCAGGTCATCGCTGCCTTTCTACTTGCCAGTACCGCCGTTGGCGGCGCCTATGCCGCCGACCAGGCCGCCAAGGCCGAGCCCGCCGGTGTTGTCGCGGCGGAAAAGACGGCGGACAAGGATGTCGGCAAGCTGTCCAAGGATGGAGCCCTGGCCTTTCGTGACATGAACGAAGCCCGTTTGGCGATTTTCAACGCTGACCCCAAGGATGCCAAGACCCTGATCGACAAGGCCGAGACGGCCATCGAGAAGGCCAAGACCGACGATGCGGTGTTCTGGAAGGCCGAGAACAAGCTCGACGCCAAGCTGAACCGGATCGCCGAAAAGACCAAGGGCGCAGCCAAGACCGCAACCGATGATGCGACGCAGACGGTCGCCTGGTTGCCGATCGACGGCCAGCTCGTGCTGGGCGAGGATTTCGTGGCAACCCCTGAAAAAGCCGCGGCGATCAAGAAGGCCAACGAGAGCGTCCAGAAGGGCGACCGCAAGGGCGCGCTGGAAACGCTGAAGCTGGCCGACGTGGATGTCAGCTTCTCCATGGCCGTGCTGCCGCTGGACAAGACAGCCAGCGATATCAGCGAGGCAGCCAAGCTGATCGATGGCGGCAAGTTCTACGAGGCGAATGCGGTGCTCAAGCGGACGGAAGACCGGATGCGCTTCGACGTCGTGGATGTGAACGCCATGCCGGTGGCCGCTCACCAGGGCAAAGTTGATGCCAAGGAGACCACCTCTTCGACGGCCACGACAACCAAGTAACTTTCCCCTTGCGAAGCCGAGCTTCTCCCGGCTCTCGCAAAGGAGCCGAAGAGTCCGATCCTTTTCGGCGTCCCTCCCAACGCCCTTGCCGGTTTTTCTCCGTCGGCAGAGGTGCCTTTCGAGAGGCGAAGACGGATGGCTCGACAGATACGAGAAGGCCGTTGAGGATATCACCCAACGGCTGCAGCATCTCGTAAGTGGGTTTTCCTCTTTTAATTGGAGAAGCCTGTGTTCAGCATGACGCGGTTCTTTCGAACTGCGCGGATCTGCTGACATCGAGCGCGGAATGGCGCCGGACGGGGTTGTAGAAGCCGTCGATAGTGTGGGCAATGGCCTGCTCGGCCTTGGCTCTGGTATAGAAGACGGTTCGCAAAACGAGCTCGGATTTGATGGTCTTGAAGAACCGCGCCCGGGCGAACGCCGCCATCGGCCGCACCATCGACGGCTTCTACAACCCCGTCCGGCGCCGTTCCGCGCTCGACGTCATCAGCCCGCTTCAGTTCGAGAGGCAGGCCGTACAACACTGAAAACGCTCTCCACTTTCTCAGGGCAAGTCCAGTTTTTTCTGACTTCGCTTACCAGCGTGAGCCTGGCTGCGTCTGGTCAAGGCAACGGTCATGTCGGCAATGGAATGGGCAACGGCTCCGGTTCCGGTATCGGACGCGGCGGCCAGCCTGAGCGCGACGGGAACGTGCGCCACCGTTCCACTGGCCTTGGTTGTCGGAAGACCTGACGACGCGGATGCCGGGGCTTGCAGAGATCATATGCTCGCAGAACCTAGCCTGTGAGAGTGAAGTAACGGCATGGCAGAACGATCTGCTACCCTGACGTGGTTCTCGGTAGAACCCCGCGTGCCTTCTCCGGCGCCTCGCAACGAGAGATTGAGGTGCCAATTACTCCTGACTGCGGGGCGACACGCTCAAACTTGAAATCAGAACCTAGCGAATAACGCGAACTGACACCGCAACGGTCCCGGCCAATTCCGACCATACGCGATCGGCCGTGACCGCTGGCAAACCGAGCTTGCCAGCCAAAGCCAGACAACTCCGATCCCCCAAACTCAATCCCTTCACCCTGGTATGTTCGGTTAACTCGGCCGAGGCCTCGGCGTCTTCCATGGAATGAGGATAGCATTCGAGATTGAGGGATTGGATCGTTAATCTGGCGTGCCGCGAGGTCATGCCTTTCGCGAGAAGTTTAACCAAAAGCTCCTGCACGTTCACCGCGGAAATGATGGCTCGACCTTCGAGCAGCGTTGCAACCTCATCACCACCTGGCTCTTGCAGAAGAAAGGCAAGAACGGCGGATGTGTCGAGAACGGATGCACTCACTTGCTTTCGGGCTCCGGCTGGCTGGCCATCTGACCATCCTCGAACTCTTTAGCGGCTTCGGCGCGGCGCTCAGCTATGAACTCGTCTACGACCCCATCCCCATTTGGAATGTACTGGCGAACGAGTTCCTGAGCACGCCTCAGGGAACGTCTCAGAGTGGTGACCTCAACCTCGCCATTCTCCTTTTCGATAAAGACGAGTTTTCCTCCTCCTTCCAACTCCAAGCGCGCACGTATGGCAGATGGAAGATTCATGCGACCGTTTGCGGCAACAGGAACAACGTGTCTATGGTCCATTTCGGAAAGCCTCATCCTAGATCCATAACGGGATTAACTTTATCCATTGCACGATATCGCTGCAAAGGGTGAGAAACATAAAATAAGGTAGAATACGCCGTCGATTTGTGTTCAAAAATGATCGTTTAAGGACAGGCTCCGCAGAGCCTGATCAGAAACCAGCTATCCGTTGTATCGGACATGCCCTATAAGATCGCGACGTATAAGGTCGTTTTCGAGGTTCGATGTCCCGAACTTTTGCCTATGTCCGCGTGTCCACCCACGGGCAGACCACCGAAAACCAGATCGGCGAGATCAAAGTCGCCGGCTTCGACGTCCATGCCCGCCGCGTCGTCTCCGAAACCGTCTCCGGATCGGTCGCCACCAAGGAGCGCGAGGGCTTCACGCGTCTTCTGGACCGGATGGAGGAAGGGGATGTTCTCGTCGTCACCAAGATGGATCGTCTCGGCCGCAACGCGATGGATGTGCGCACCACGGTCGAGACGTTGGCCGAGATGGGCGTGAAGGTTCATTGCCTGGCGCTGGGGGGTGTGGACCTCACCAGCTCGACGGGCCGTATGACTATGAGCGTCATCAACGCGGTGGCGGAGTTCGAGCGCGATCTTCTGATCGAGCGCACCCATGCGGGCCTGATCCGGGCCAGGGAACAGGGCAAGGTGCTGGGCCGTCCGCGCAGTTTGACGGATGCCCAGAAGCAGGTGGTCCGTGAGAAGCTGGGGGAGGGGGCGTCGGTCTCCAAGCTCTCACGCGACTATGGCGTCAGCCGGCAGACGATCCAGCGGGCGCGGGATGAGGGAAAGGGCCGAGCTAATCCCGCCGCAAAAGATGAGGACGTTGCAGCTCCTTCTTAGCGCTCGGGGAAGCGATGGCCGCATGTCGGCTTTGCGCCCGTTTCCGCCGCCCAACCGCCCCGAAGCTAAACCCGAAAGACGACATTCGTTCACGTAGCGGCGTTCAGCACAACAGTGAACTGCCGTTCGTCACCCTCAAATGGGGCTTGCTTCAAGAACTGCCGTCTTCTCGAGCCCCTCAGCAACATCGCGCGCTCCAACGCGGAAGCTGCCGATTAGGCTCATCTCGAGGCCGCCCCCTTGCCGCGTACGACACAAACCCATCAGCCTCCGAAACCTGGAACGGCTCAGGCCCAATCTACACCCCCGCAGAATACGTCCGTATCCCTAGGCCGCTAGGAAGGACGTCTCTTCCTGGTAGACGAAGCGACGGGAGAGGCAGCGAGTGTCCTGTTGCGGCCCTCGCGTGAGCTCTAGGGTAAGTAGGCTGTCCGTCGCGAATGCTGGGCTCAGCTCTAGTCGTAGATACTCAAAAAGGTGCCGATCATGCACCGCGACGATGATCTGGCGCCCGTGCTCCTTCGAAAGTGTGCGGAGAAGAGCAGCGAGATGGGCGATGTGCACGTCGTCCATCGACTGCACAGGATCGTCGAGGATAAGCCACGGCAGCGTCTTGGGCACCGATAGGTGGAGCGACAAGAAGAGCGTCAGCGCGGCCGTATTGAGGTTGCCTGCGCTGAGCATCGCCCCAGGCGTGCCCCCATTAGCGCCTCCGTCGCGGTGGTCGGTTACCAGCCGCGGCTGGATTCGCTGCGTGCCCGCATCCGGGATCCGGAAGGCAGGAATAAACGGCTCTCCTGGCGCCAGCCGCATGAAGAGGTCGCGCCAGAGGCGGTTCAGCCGATCGTTGAACTCACGACGGATGATGCCAGAGCGGATGGCATCGACGGCCTCGCGGATCTTGTTGCCCTGTGTCCGAATCGCGGTCGCACGCTTCTGAGCCCCAACAACCTTCATCAGCTCGGCCGCGTTCTTCGCGCTGGTCTCCGCGAGGCTGTTCCGACGAATGTGCAGCGACTTGATTGCGGAAAGCGCCTCTCGTGCGGACCGGCGGGCAGCGAGACGATCATCTAGCCATCTCGATCGGGTCTGCAGTAGCTGATCGATCCGTTCCCCGGCGGCGGCTGGGTCTTCGCCGTCCGCAACTGGATCGGTGCCGATGCTGGAAGCGAACTCCGACAGCGTCTGCCGGGCGGCTGTTAGGACGACGCTCTGCGATTGCGCCTGGGTGACCGCGCGTTTCGCGGCGACATCGGCGGCACGGAGCTGGGCTCCTTGCTTTAGGATGTCGCTCATGTCCGCGAGTTCGAGCCGCGCCGTATCAATGGCGGCTGACGTACGATCGAGCTCGGCAAGTGAGCGCTCGTCCAGGACTGACTGCTGTAGCGCTGCGATCTCCCTGTCAAGCCGATCGACCAGCGTCTGCGCCTCCGTCCGCGTACGGCCGAGGTCGAGCAGACGCTGTGCCGAGGACGAAAGCTGGCGCACCTTTCCATGGACGTGTTCCACCAGACTTCCGTGTTCGACCTCTGCATAGTCGCGGTCGCACACGGGGCAGGTCTCGCCGTCGATGAAGCCCGTCAGTTCAGACAATATGGATGCGAGGCCACCCGCTGCCGCAGGGATGCCGGCCATGTCGGCGTCAATCGCTCGGACACGCAATCGACCGGCCTCGACTTCCTCGTTTGCCTTCGCGAGGCGCGACGAGTCCGTCTGGGCTTTGGTGCGTCTGAGGGCCGCCTGCTGACCTCTCGTCGTCAGATGTCGCAGTGTCTCTTCAGCGAAGACCGCCATGTCGCTGGAAATTGTGATGTCCGGCAGCACCGCCTCGACGCGGGCACGGAGCGCCGCGTACCGATCGCCGTTTATGGCATCCCACTCTTGGTAGGCCGAAGCTGGATCTACAGCTTCACCATGCTGACGGGGCGATCCCGTCTGCTGGCGCCCTGCAGCGTCGATCTCGCGACGAATAGAACCGAGCTGCCGGCTTCGGTCGGTGACGATGGCGAACTCGCGTTCGTCGTCGGCGGGCATGAAGGCGGTGGCGAGGATGTCGAGCTGACCGTCGTCGAGTTCGAGCTGCAGATCAAGCTTCGTCGCCGCCTCGCGGACCTGTTCCATTTCAACGCCGATATCCTCGGCGATCTTGAGGAAAGTCTGCCGGTCCTCACTCTCGATCTTCTCAAGCCGTTCCTTTTCGAATTCGTTGTCCGCCCACCCCTCCACGATTTTCCGCACGTTGCGGACGTCGCCGAGCGGCTTTAA
>NZ_BBWM01000070.1:0-64961 GCF_001463805.1 Aureimonas sp. D3
GGGCTCTTGATGCTCCCGACCTTTAAGCCGGCCTTTGCGCCTTCCACACTCGCTGACAAGCCCGAACTCCGTATCATCAAGACGAATTTCGGCGACGGATACAGCCAAGCGACTCGCGACGGCCTCAACCATCAACGCCGCGTGGCGACCCTCCGTTGGGAAATCATGGAAGGCCAGCATGCTGACGAAATCGAAGCATTCTTGAAAGATTGCGGCGGCGATCGTTCCTTTCTGTATCGTGTACCCCGCGAGGATACACCGACCCGCTGGACCTGCGCAGACTGGACCGTCACGCGCCTACGGGCTGGCCTTGCTTCCGTCGATGCTGTCTTCCGCCAAGATTTCGGGCTGGCATCGTAATGGACGACGACGAGTTCGATCCGCGCTACCTTTGGCGCTCCGTCGTCGGCCAAGCCATTCGTGACGCTCTTTCAACAGCGGACGACTATAAGGCCGTTTATGATCGGGCGACCGCCCGTGCATGGTTCGATAGCGGTAGCCGCGACTTCCGGGAAGTCTGCGAAATGGCGGAACTCGACCCTGTTCACGTCAAGCGATCCATGGATGATGCCATCCGCGCACAAGACGAAGGGAAGTTCACCAGCCTAAAAGATCGATGCGCGAGCCAAACCCGCAAAGACAATGCAGTCCGTCGCGATCGGCGCGGCCGTGTCGGCGCTATCCATGTCATGGATGGTATTGAAGACTCAATCGGCGGATGGGCGAAGAGGGTGAATGTGCCTCCCTATTCGATAGCCAACAGGATGAATTCTGGGAAGGCATTTAAGGTCGCAATTCAAGAGGCTGTAGACGCAAGAAAGAAGGGTAGGTTGAGGGGAAGGCCAGTAAGTAAAGGCTAACAATCGAAACCGGGGGTGTGTTACAATTTTGGAAGTAAATCTAAGGACCGGCGCGGTTCCCTCCGCGCGTGATTGTCTGAAATTGGGATTTTTTCCAAATGGCACCTTCCGTTGCCGAATTGAAAGCGCAATTGACGATCGAGCACGACGAAGACGACGCGCTTCTTGCCGGTAAGATCGCGGCTGCGACCGTCTATATGCTCGACTACACGGGCCGTGACGAGGTTCCTCAAGGCCAACATGCGGCGAGCGCCTACCGCGAGGCAATCCTTCTAACGGCAGCGCATCTCTACACGCATCGGGGCGACGGCTCCGAAGTCGTGGACATTCCCGCAACCGCTCGTCGGCTCGTTGCGGCTTACTATGAATGGCCTATCTAATGGCGCGCACCGAACAACAGCTTGCGCGCCTTCGCAAACGCTTCGAAGCAGTCCCCGCGAGTGTGAAAGCTGCCCTAGACGTGGAGCTGGATCGTTGCGCCCGCGAACTCGTCGCCATGGCTGTGACACTCGCGCCGGCCGACTCCGGCGACCTCAAGGCTTCGATTCATTTCGTAAAGGGGGAACACGACCTCGCGCGCAAGATCGTCGCCGGGAACGCCGATGCTTTCTACGCCCGATGGGTTGAGTTCGGGACCGTGGACCAACCCGCGCAAGCGTTCCTCTTCCCGGCCTATCGACTCCTTCGAGACAAGTTTCAGCGGCGGTTGGCGAATGCCAGCGGTAAAGCGATCCGAAAGGCGTGGGGCCTATGACGCTTTCGACACTCCGGGGAGCGATCGAAGCCGCTTATGCCGTGCTTCCTGCCGACCCCGCGCTTGCTCTCCAAGCCGCAATTCGTGAGCGCCTTCTTTCGTCGCCGACGCTGGCCGCGATCTTCGCTCCCACGGCGATCGTGGACGGCCCGCGTCATCCGAACGTGTTTCCTTCCATCACGTTCGGCACCCCGCAAACGATAGCGCACGACCTAACTCTTGCGCGTCATCATGCGACGATCGCGCTCGACCTTCATATCTGGACCCAGGAAGAGGCATCCGTCGAGGCATCCAAGCTCGCCGGAATCGTCCGCTCTGCGCTCTTCTCAACCCCTCTCACATCATCGGAAATCAGCTTTGCGGACTTTCGTTATCAAGGCACTCGCGTCTTTCGCGATCCTTCTAGCCAGCACGGCCACGCCGTCGTCAGCGTCGAGGCTGTCGCAAGGTGGCGTCAATGACCCTCACGGCTTCGAAGCTCGCACATCGAATTACGATCGAACGCGCCACGCAAACGACTGATCGTTATGGCGCTATTGTCGAAACATGGACGCCGTTCGCTTCCGTCCGCGCTGAGATTGTCGAGGAACGTCGCCAGCGCGAGAATGACGACAAGAGCGAGATTGATGCGTCCAACGTCGTCCTGCGCATCCGTAGTCTTCCCGGCCTGTCTCTGTCCGATCGTCTGACTATGGCGGGCCAGACGTTCGCGATCGTGTCTTTCGTCCCGACTGAAGACCGGCGCGGTATCGAAATCACATGCGAGGCGCGCGCATGAGGGGCCGAAAGCCGAATGAGATCGCGGCCGGCTCGTCTCCGATCGTCACCGTCCCGCGCCCTCCGGCTTGGCTTTCGACGGATGCGAAACGAGAATGGAAGCGCGTTGCGCCGATCCTTGTCGAGCGCGGCCACCTTGAAGACGCTGACCTCTCCATTTTGGCAAATTGCTGCGATGCTTTCGGAACCATGGTCGCGATGGCCCGGAAGATCGAAGCCGAAGGCGCGACGATCCCGAACGCGCGCGGCGAACTCAAGCGAAACCCGGCGACCGGCATCAAGAATGAAGCTGCGATCCGGCACAAACAGCTTTGCAGTGAACTCGGCCTGACGCCGGTTTCTCGGGCGCGATCGACCTTCAAGGTAGCAAATGACGACGACCTTTCCTTTCTGGATTGAGGACGGTTCGCCGATTCCTGATCCGTTTGGATGCGGGGAACGCGCCGTCCGATTTCTGCTTGAACTCAGGCATCCCAAATCGACCCTACCGGGCCGACGCTTTCAGCTTGATCCATGGGTTGAACGGATCGTTCGCCGCATCTACGGGCCGCGCCATCCTGACGGAACGCGCATCGTGAAGACTGTTTTTGCGATGATCCCGCGCGGAAACCGAAAGACCACGCTTGGCGCTGCGTTGACGCTTCTCCATTCCATCGGCCCGGAGAAGACGGCGCGCGGGCAGATCGTTTGCGCGGCAGCGGATCAGAAGCAAGCGCGCATCGCGTTTGAAGAGGCTGTCGAAATGATCCGCGCCGACCGGCGTCTTATCCCGATCACCGATATTGCGGACTACCGGAACCGCTTCCGCGACCTTCGATCCGGTTCGATTGTTGAGGCTATCAGCGCCGACGCCAAGACCCAGCACGGCCGAACCCCAACATTTACGCTCATGGACGAAATTCATGCGTGGCCGAAACGCGACCTATGGGAAGCACTCAAGACCGGCCTTATCAAGACTCCGGGCTCGCTCAACGTCATCACCACCACCGCAGGGCGAGGGCAGAACTCAATTGCATGGGAGCAATATGAATACGCCCGCGCCGTTGCGCTCGGCGAGATCGATGACCCCGCGACCCTCCCAATCCTCTTCGAAGCGCCGAAAGACTGCGATTGGACTGATGAAGCAATTTGGCATCGCGTCAATCCCGGTCTGTCATGTGGGTATCCCGACCTTGCGGGCCTGCGCCAGTACGCCCGAGAGATCGCGAACCGACCGAGCGAACGGGCTTCATTCCTGCAACTCAACCTCAACATCTGGCAGGATCAGAGCCTATCGCCGTTCGTGGATATGGCGACCTATGACAAGGGCGCGGCACCGCTTGGCGTGGACGTGTTCGAGCGCCTCCGCAACGAAGATTGCTACGTCGCCTTAGACGCTTCTATCTCGACCGATCTAACAGCCGTTGTCGCGGCTTGGCGCGATCCCGACGACCCGGAAGGATTCATCGTCCTTCCGCACTTTTTCTGCCCTGAAAATGAGCTTCGGAAGAAAAGCGACGTGGATAGAGCGCCATACGTCGCTTGGGCCGAACAAGGGTTCCTAACGCCGACACCCGGCGACGTTATCGACTACAGAGCAGTTGTCGAACACATAGCCGGTCTCCATGACCGCTTCTACGTCGCTGAGACCGTCTATGATCGCGCCTACGCCTTGGCAATCGCGTTGGGCCTGCAAGAGCTTGGTATCGTCGCCACAGCGATGCCGCTCGACAACAGGACGCAGGCCGCAGGCGTTGCGGTTCTAGAACGGGCGATTATGGCACGGAAGTTCCGACACGGTGGGAACCCAATCCTCCGTTGGAATGTCGAGAACGTATCGATCTACGAAGGATCGTCCGGCCTTCGCACCATGCACAAGGGTAAGTCGCGCGCTCGCATCGACGGGGCCTTTGCCGCGTGGATGGCCGTCTCCCGCGCCGCTTTCAACCGCCTGCCTCTCAATCCCATGGCTGACCCGAACTACGACGCGGCGGCTGATTTTTCATAAGGACTATAATCAATGGCGCGCGCGCCGGAGTTCGACCTATCCGTTCAAATTGAAGCGAAGATGGATCGTCTGCAAAAGCAGATGGACCGGGCGGATAAGCTCGTCGCTCGTCAGTTCCAGAACATGCAGCGTTCGGCCGACCGCTCGGCAAAGGAGATGGAAGACCGCATGGCATCGTCAGCCTCGCGGATCAATCAATCGCTTGGGACGATCGGGAAGGGGCTTGTCGGCGCGTTAGCAATCGGCGGCGTGGAGCAGCTTGTTTCGCAATACCGCGAAGTCGTGACCAGCGTTGCCAACATAGGCAATGAGGCTCGGCGCGCCGGTCTCTCGACCAAGGCATTCCAAGAGCTACAGCACGTCGCTACGCAACTCCGAATGCCCGTTGATGCGCTCGTTGACGGTATGAAGGAACTCAACATCAATGTTGATGAGTTCGCGGAAACCGGCGCTGGCACAGGCGCTGAGTCGTTTCGGCGGCTTGGATACAGCGCGGACCAACTAAAAAAGAAGATCGAAGACCCTTCCGCTCTTTTGACTGAGATTGTTGGGAAGCTGCAACGCTTCCCGAAACAAGCCCGCATCCGCATGATGGAAGAAATGTTCGGTGGGGAAGCCGGCGAACAATTCAACGAGCTTCTGCGCGTTGGGCCGGCCGGCATTCGAACCATGATTGCCGAAGCGAATTCCTTCGGCCTCGTGATGGATGACGCCTTCATTGATAAGGCTGACGAGGTTGATCGAAAGTTCAACCTACTGTCCAAGCGGATCGGAACCGGGCTCAAAGGCGCGATTATCGAGGCGACCGACGCGCTCGGCATCTTCCTTGATCGCTTCCGGGATTACCAGAACCAACAATCCGAGACGCTTCTCGCCTCACGCGCGCTCGCGGTAAAAAACCGCGATAACGCCCAACGGCGGATCGATGAAAGCTCTTTACCGGAAGTCTTCCTGACGCCTCTCCGCAGACAGGTTGAAGCTTCGAACGCGGAAATCGAGCGGATCGATAAGGCGCTTGCGGCGCGTGGCGATACCGCGGCGAACGGAATCAACCGGCTCGGGGCCGCGGCCGAATCCGCAGCGAACAAGCTTGCTGGAATCACCCCGCCCGTGACCTCTGCGCGCCAAGCTGAAACCGCGAGCATGGCCGCGCTTAGCCGCTTCAACGATGCCGAAGCCCGTACCATTGCTAAGAAGGGTATGCTCGACCTGATCGGGTACGCGGAAGGCACCGACAAGGGGCGCAAATACAACGAGACCTTGGCTTTCGGGAAGTTCACGGGCGGCGACGTGAACCTCACGCAGATGACCTTGAACGAGGTTTTGGCACTTCAAAAGAAGATGCTGGCGCACCCGGATAACAAATTCAATTCGTCGGCCGTGGGGCGCTACCAGATCGTTTCCAAAACCATGCGCGGTCTTATGGGTGAGATGGGCCTGACCGGCGAAGAATTCTTCGACGCTGCAATGCAAGACCGAATGGCCGAACAGCTTCTCCGGCGACGTGGCAACGACCTTGGTGGCCTGCGCAACGAGTGGGAAGGTCTTCGCCGCGTCCCTGATGGCGCGATCAGCACGGCGCTAGGTGCCACGACGCAAACCATGCCGGGGCGCGATGAAGGCGTTCAAGCCAAAATCGATAAGAACAGGGAACTCGCGACGAGCTACCGGGAGATTATCAACGGTGCCGTCGAGATGATCGCGAACGGCAATGTCGAGATTCAAACCTACGGCATGACGGCGAGCGCCGCGACCCGCTTGCGCATCGAGCAAGACTTGCTCAACCAAGCCAGCGCGCGCCACATCGCACTTACGCCCGAACAGCGCGCACAACTAAGCCAGCTTGCGGCCGGCATGGCAGAAGTCGAGACCGCAGCCGAGAAGGCCGCGCACAAACAGGAAGAACTCAAAGCCGCACAGGACTTCCTCGCCAGCGGCGTATCCGGGTTCTTCTCTTCCATCATCACCGGCAGCGCCACAGCCGAAGAGGCGTTACAGCGTATGCTATCCATGCTGGCCGAAGCTACCATCGAAGCCGCGCTCTTCGGCAAAGGGCCGCTCGGCGGGCTCTTCGGAGGGCAGGGCGCAGGCATTCTAGGGAAGCTCTTCGGCTTCGCAGACGGTGGAATTGCTGCAAACGGCCGACCGCAGCCGTTGCCGAAATTCGCGAAGGGCGGTGTCTCTCATAGTGCCGCAATCTTCGGCGAGGCGGGGCCTGAGGCAGCCGTTCCGCTTCCTGATGGGCGATCGATCCCGGTTACTCTATCAGCGCCACCTATGCCGCGTATTAGCCCGATGGGCGGCTCTTCAACGTCCAACATCACCCTTGCGCCAGCGATCACCGTGAACGTCGAGGGTGGGTCGCAGGGTAGGGAAGCCGACGAGAAGCAAGCGAAGACCATCGCCCAAGCCGTTGACGCTCAAATCCGGGCGACCGTAGCCCAAGAGCTTCGAACTGCAATGCGACCGGGTGGTGTCATGCGTGGCGGAAGATGAACCGAGCCGTTGCACTAAGCATTGCACTTACGTTGCAGTTTCATTTCGCTTTGTGCGCCGAGACGTGAAGAAAATACGAACGACAACGAAGCGTATCGAAAATATATATTGCCTTGGGGCCGCAGGGTGTGAGATTCTAATCTCGTTCAAACGGCGTCGGGGCACGATGCCAACTCCTACGAATGGTGCCCGGCGCGGCTGAAAGGTCGCGCCGGTTTCGTTTGCAACCATCATTCGTGAGTTTGCCGTGCCGTCCTTAGCTTCCGCCGACGTTCGTTTTCGCATCATTCGTATTGATGCTTATGAAAGCGAACATGACGTTGAATTGGAAAACCTACAGCGCGCCGAGCTTGAAGCCCTGTTGTCCGAACTGGACGAACTCGCTTACCCAATCGATGACAGTCCCGTCTCGCCTATGCCGAGCGTGTCTCCGCTGACGCCTCAACAAATTGCCGATCGTCTCCGTCGTCAGCTTCTCGGCGACGAGGAAGAGGGCGACGACGAACCTACGCCCGAAGAGCTGGCCTCGCTCTTCGATGAACTGGACGCGATTACGGCCGATCCGACGTTCGATGAGTTCGCAGCCGAAGTTGGCAAATCGCTAAATTCTGGCATTGCACAGGCAAGCGCAGCTAGCCCGTGCGAAACCCTTGTAGGGCAGGGCGTTGAGGACTCTCCCGGTACGTTCGCTAACCCCTCGTCGGGTGTCTTGCCTGTATTAAAGGGTATAGACCTTTCTGACCCCTACGTTCTCAACATCGAAGAGCTTGACGCCGCGCTCGCTTCGCAAGACCTCGTTGAGCCCGCGCCGATCGTTCACGCGCAGACGCCAGCACGGGCTCCCTCGTCGGTTCAAACTATCCTCGCAGCGGTCAACGCTACGAAGAACCGCGAAGCAGCACCACTCCCGGCCGATCCTTCCGACGATCTACTTGCAGACGTAGATATTCCTACGCCGAGCCTGACGTTCACCCACGGCCAGACTTACACGTCGCCGAACTCGCTCGTTGCAATCACCCGGCGTTCACTTCCGCGCTGGCGAGACCTAGACGAGCGTGGCGTTGCACTAGCCTATCACCGGGCGCTCGTTGCTGATCTGGAACGCGAGGTTTACGCCTTCTCGCTGGAATTCTCCGATCGGATCCGTGCGAAGGCGATAGCCTCCGGTAAGTTCGCCCGCTACGTCGCCGCGCGCGTCGCCCTTGAACTTCGAAAGCGCCTTCCCGGCGAACCTCGTGATTTCGTGTTCGTTGTGGAAGCCAAGACCAGCAAGGCCGACCGACCTCACATTCACGGCGAACTCGCGTTCAAACGGGTAGAGGCACCTATCGTCGGAGAAGCCCTTGCAGCGGCCGGCGGAAAGGACTGGAAGCCGAAACGACGCGGCGAGCGACAAGTGGACTTCTCCGACTTTCGCCGTCCTGATGATTTTTGGCTTCACTCTTATGGTCTCAAGACCGCTCGTCATACGGCGTCCGTTGTTCCCGGCCGGCTTGTCACTGGAACCGAGAACCTTCGAGGCCAAGCTAAAGCTCTCTTCGAATTATGGCGTGTGGAGAACCTACAGGGTTCCTGTCGTAATTCAAAAGCAGGAACCGAAGTAAAAGATAAATCAGCGCTGACTTATCCGGTAAATAATTCTTTAAATTTCGGAACAAAAACTGTTGAACCTCAAGCTGGGTTGAATCATAAAGCTTCTGAAAACCACGCAGGAGCTTGTGACCGTGAATTCCCCGGAAGTTATCAGCATTCCCGACGACGCCTTTTTCGCATTAGGTCGCAAGCTTGCAAGCGCTGCGACGGCCCTTGGGCTCGCGCAGTCATTCGACGCTCAAGCTGCAAATCTCGTTCTTGCGAATTGGGGTGTCTTCCCGGCGTCGAGCTTCGAAGGCGGGGGAGAGCAGGAAGCCCGCGAGGGCCACCACGTAACTTTCGTCAATATGATGCCGTCGCCGCAGATCGTCCCAGCCGCTGCCGTGTTGCCGCTCGCAAGTTTCCTAGCCGATGCACAGCGTTCTGAGAGGGCGCTGGCGATCAGAACTGACGTTGGGAGTGTAACGGCGCTATCTAAGCAAGAGCTGAGTGAACTCGCCGGCTACACGCTTGATGAAATTATCGACGGCTTGGATCACGTCGGATGATTCCGACTTTCCGAAATCCGATTTCCCTGATAGGGAATCGGAAAAGGCGGCACGGTTGTGGAGACCGTACCGCCCTGGCAGAGCCAGCCTTTTGGAAGGGCTAGGTGCGCCCGTGACCCTTTTGGAAGGGGTCCACATGTTAGTCGACTGTGGGGTGGGAGTGAGCTGGCAGGCTGCCCACCCTATCGACCCTTCCGATCTAGCACAGCCAAATACAGGACGGAAACTCAGGAAACGCAGTATCCACAGATCAGAGCCTCGAATCGGTTGAAACCCTGTGGATAGCCTGTGGAAAAACCTGTGGATAAGTTTTTGTAGCCTTAGAGCGAAAAGGCGTTCACGGAAATTTCTGCCCTTTTGAAATATTTCGACGCAGTTGGGGATAATTGTTCGACGTGCGTTCCGTTCACGCGGTTCGAAGGCGGGTAAGTCGTCCCAATCGGGCGTATGACTAACTTCCCACGCAGATTAAAGCTCGCTCAAGCGACGTACTTCGGTAAACGGCCGATAGCCACCGACCCGATTGCAGAGCGACTGAGCGAAAATATCCTGATTCACGCCGAAGGCGACCCCATTTCGTAAGTAGACAAGATAGGTTTGACGGCCTGTGTATGCACCGAACCCGTTGCGTGTGTTTCCTTTAACGCAGACATGCTGGTCGGGCTGCGATCCAACCGATTTCAGTTCGAACACATTGGAAATTTCCGCGTCTCGTACTGAGTAGGGATCGCGTAGGCTATCTCTCATGCCTTTGAGGACACCATTCACTTCAGCCTCGGTGGCTGGCCGTTGGCGATCCATTGCAGTTTGATTGAACTCGGCAGTCTGGCAGCCGGAGAGGGTGAGAGGTGCGGCAGCCAAAGCTGCAAGAAGGGTGAAGCGACGCATTGTACCCACAGTGGTTGAATTGCGTCGTTACATCACACGCATCAAGTGATTCCTGCAATGCGGAGGCAGCCTCACTAGCGCATGTGACTGGTACACATGACCAAGTAGCAGAAGCCGTAACCTATTGAAAAACAACGATTTTACGTCGATGGCTGGGGCGCCTGGATTCGAACCAGGGGATGGCGGTACCAAAAACCGCTGCCTTACCGCTTGGCTACGCCCCAAAGGACCAAGATCAGTGCAACGCCTCTATAGTCGGGCTTGGACGATCTGGCAACTGGCATGAGCGTTTGAAACGTCTCGATCGCCCTCTCCAAGGCGATCGAGAAATCTCTTGCGGAGACGTAGAAAGATGTTGCCGACTCAGGAGCCGTTGGCTATATCCCCACTCGGCCACGGAGTGTAGCGCAGCCTGGTAGCGCACCTCGTTCGGGACGAGGGGGTCGCAGGTTCAAATCCTGCCACTCCGACCACGCAACCTACTGATCTGGTTGCAAATTTAATGGGCATTCCCGGTGCCTGACCTTTCAGAAGAATGATAAGCCGAACGAAACCCCGACCCAGGTCGAGGTTTGAGCCCGTGGTCCGGCCCGCGCCTGGGCTCGGATGCGAGTCGAGGAGAGCGATTCCGGGGCTCAAATTCCGCTACCGGTCGAACATGTGCCGTCCGTCCCCGAACCGTTCGTCGGACAGCCGGTAGTTGTGCAACACCTTCCCCGATCCGTCGTCCCAGACGTATACGGAGTAGATGGTCCGTATCCCGTTCGCCTTCTGCGTCACACCGTACTCGTTCTCCGGCGTGTACTGGCGAAAGAGTCGCTCGACACGATAGTCCCGGTCCTCGTAGACGGCGTCGAGCACATCGTCCGGCCGGCGCCAAGCGTAGTAGCGCCCCATCGCCTCCTTCGTCGCCGAGATGGTGTTGTGATCGAATGCCCGCTCGATCGCTCGCTCCAGCACCTGCCTGTCCCGTGCCAGGTGCTCCTCTTTCCACGCGGCCGCCATGTACCGGTCGCCCTCCATGATCGTGCCGAATTTCCCGACATCGACGTACCGCTCGACGATCTCCCGTCGTTCGTACTGCTGCGGATCGGTCGGGACGAAGTGACGAAGACCGAAGAGATCGAACTCCTCGAACCGCGGGTATTTCAGCGCCAAGGCCGTGCGCTCCGCCTCGATGCGCTCCTTCGGTCCGTCCCGGACGAGGCGCTGGAAATCGGCGACGGTCGCGTGCGCGTCAAGCAGCGCCTGCGGATCGTCTGCGAACAGCGCCTGCGCCAGACCGCGACGGATTTCATAGAGATATCTGACCTCGGCCTCGATCCGGTCCCGCTCGGTCTTCTCGAACGCGGCTCGCATCTGAGCCTCGCCGCCTTTCGATATCGTGCGCCCGACGAGGAAGCCCACAACTGCGCTCCCGATCGCGAGCAGCCATTCCATTGCGATTCCCCTCCGTATCGGAAGGAGCAGCGCACGGCAGGCTGCCGGCTGGAACCAAGAAGGGTCCCCGGCTTGCCCCGCCTGGACCTCTCCGCACTTCAATAAGACCAACCGGAAGCCTCGGGATCAAGTGGCCGCTTCTCTCGCAGTTGCTTAACGCGCCCCCTTCCTCAAGGACGCTAGAGACGGAACGTGGGACGTGCCACGCCGCTCCGCAACCCACATCCATCCGACGTTATCTCCGGCTTGGTTGTTCGAAACGAAGCGGTCGCGGCCGACTCCACCTGATGCGACGTCGATGGAGCAGCGGCGGTTGGGCTGCCTGCAAACGCCCGCCATGGGTTTCTAGCCTCGCCCCCTGATGACCCAAAGGGTGGTCCGGACGATCGCCTGCTCGAATCCGCGTTCGAGCAACAGTGTCGCTGACCGGCCGAAGCGTCGATCGATCGAGTGAGCCATCCATGTTGCGCCGATGGCGAGGATAAGAGCGCCGACCATATCGAGCGGGAAGTGGATACCGAGATAGATGCGGGACCAAGCGACGATCAGGCCGGCGATACCGATGCATATGGCGTGGCGCCAGTGCCGCAGCGCCAGCATCGCAGCGGCATAGGTGAACATCACGAGCCCATGGTTGCTAGGGAAGGATGGGCTTTCCCGATGCGCGATCAACTGATGGCCGAGCGGAATCAGGAACGGACGCGGGGTCGGAAAGAGCGCGCCGATCGCGAAACTGATGGCGATCGCGATCAAAAGGGCGCTGGCCAACGTCAGCGCCTGTCGCCGAACGTGGTGCGTGCCAGCCAACCATAGGATCGCAAGGTGGAGGGGGATGAGCAGAACGACGTAGCGAGCCGCGACATAGGCCACCCATGCCGTTTTGTCCCAGCTCGGCGATCCGGCATTGATCGCGGCAAACAAGGTTTGATCGAGTGCGTTCATAGGCGAACGTCTTCCTAGCGGGCGGTTTCAGTCGGATATCCGAAAAAGTTCGGCGGCCGCCGGGTCATATCACCAGTCGAAGCGCGGCGAAGCCACCCAGAACCGCGATAATGCCGAGCGTGAAGACCATGGCGAGGCGCTTTTCGACGAACGATCGGACGGGCGGCCCGAAGCGATAGAGCAGGGCGGCCACGGCGTAGAAGCGGATGCCCCGCGCCACGATGCTCGACAGGATGAAAACGAAGGGATCGAGCCCGGTCGCGCCGCTCGCCACCGTGACGACCTTGAAGGGAAACGGCGTCAGACCCGCCATGAGCACGATCCAGGCACTCCATTCGTTGTAGGTCTGCGCGAAGTCGGCAAACTTACCCCCATAGCCGTAGAAGGCGAGAAGCGGCTCGGCGATCTCTTCGAAAAGTAAGGCGCCGATGATATATCCCAGAACGGCGCCGAGAACGGATGTCGCCGTGCAGATGAAGGCAAGCGACCAGGCCCGCCGCCGCTCTGCGATCACCATCGGAATCAAAAGGGCGTCGGGCGGGATCGGAAAGAACGAACTCTCGGCAAAGGAAACCGCACCGAGCGCATAGGCGGCCCTGGGCGTTGCCGACAAACGCATGGTCCAGTCGTAGAGGGATCGGAGCATGGGGCTCCCTTCAGTCGTTGATCAGTCCGACTTATCACGGAGGCGCCGATCCGCAATCGAGTTGTCCCTTGTCCCGCTCCGTTCACGGAAGATCTATGCCGGCGTGATGAGGGTACGATCGATTCCGAAGATCGGTCATTTCGAGGTGCGGAGCGGCTTCACGAATGTCCTGTATCATTCGCTGGCGGCATGACCTCATGTGCTAACATCGTTTGAGAAGCGGGCTGGCTCGGCCAAGATGGCGCCCGACCTGCCCCGTCTGAACCGGCTCGAACCCTCTTCGTCGGCCTTGAAAGGATGATCTGTTGAGCGACGCGCATTTCGCCACGGCGGACGACATTCGAACGCGGTTCTCGCGCACCATGTCGGATATGTACCGTTCGGAGGTGCCCCAGTATGGCACGCTGATGGCGCTCGTCGCGGACGTGAACGCGGCGACGCTGGCCGCTGATCCCGCGCTGAAAGCCGATCTCGAGCGGACCGACGATCTGGAGCGGATCGATCTGGAGCGCCATGGCGCCATCCGCCTCGGCACGGCGGAGGAACTCTTCACCATGCGCCGGCTCTTTGCCGTGATGGGCATGGAGCCGGTCGGCTATTACGATCTGTCGGTAGCCGGCGTGCCCGTGCATTCCACTGCCTTCCGTCCGGTGCGCGAGGAAAATCTCGCCCGCAATCCGTTTCGCGTCTTCACCTCGCTGCTGCGCCTCGATCTGATCGAGAAAGAAAAGCTGCGGAGCGAGGCCGCCGCGATCCTGTCGCGCCGGCGCATCTTCACGCCTGGGGCGCTGGCCCTGATCGAACGGTTCGAAGCATCGGGCGGGCTGACATCCGAAGAGGCCGACGATTTTGTGCGCGAGGCGGTGGAGACCTTCCGCTGGCACCGCGAAGCCACCGTCGATGCGGACACGTACCACCGCCTCTCCAAGGTCCATCGCCTGATCGCCGACGTCGTGTGCTTCAAGGGCCCGCATATCAACCATCTGACGCCGCGCACGCTCGACATCGACGCCGTGCAGGCCGAGATGCCGGCGCGCGGGATCGCGGCGAAGGACGTGATCGAGGGGCCGCCGACACGGCGCTGCCCCATCCTTCTGCGCCAGACGAGCTTCAAGGCGCTGGAAGAACCTGTCGTCTTTCGAGGCGAAGGAGAGGGCCAGGCGGGCACGCACACGGCCCGTTTCGGTGAAATCGAGCAGCGCGGCTTGGCGCTGACGCGAAAGGGCCGCGCCCTTTACGATCGGCTTCTGGCGCAGGTGCGCGATGCCGGCGGGCAGGGCAATGCGGGGGCCGACTACGCCACGCGTCTGGCCGAGGCGTTCGCCGCCTTCCCGGACGATTATGAGACGCTTCGCCGCGAGGGCCTCGGCTATTTCCGCTTCGTCCTGACTGACAAGGGCCGGAGCACCGCGTCCGCAGGATTGGACTCCCTGTCGATGGAGGCGCTGGAGGTGGCGGGTTACGTCGAAGCCTATCCGATCGTCTACGAGGATTTTCTGCCTGTTTCGGCCGCTGGCATCTTCCAATCCAATCTCGGCGGCGAAGAGCAGCGCAGCTATGCCGGCCATGCCAGCAAGGAGGCCTTTGTTCAGGCGCTCGGCGCGCCGGTTGCCGATGAGTTCGCGGTCTATGAGGAGGCGGAGGCGCGGGCGATCGCCGAGGTGCGGGCCGCGCTTCGCCGCAACATGCACGACAGCGCGGCGTAAGGCGGATGGGTAGTCGGCTCATTCCGGCGCACGAGGCGTTTCTCGCACCTGTCGCTTTCGAAAACGTCGCGTTCGTTGCAGGTACAGGATTCCGCCCTGCCCATTCGCGCAACGTGATTTTCAGGATGCCGAAAGGTCGATTGCCGTGAAAAACGACCCGCGCAGCCATGGGCTCTGGGAGGCGTCGGCGCCTCCGCCGCCGCACACGAGCGCACTCACGGGAGAACTGTCCGTCGATGTGGCGGTTATCGGCGGAGGCTTCACCGGCTGCTCGGCGGCGCTGCATCTGGCGGAGGGCGGAGCCGTTGTCGCCGTTCTTGAAGCCGAGGAGATCGGCTTCGGCGGCTCGGGGCGCAATGTCGGGCTCGTCAACGCGGGCATGTGGGTGATGCCCGATGATCTGCCGGCCGCGCTGGGCCAGACGCATGGCGAGCGCCTGCTTCGCCTTTTGGGCGATGCGCCTCGCACGGTGTTCGAACTGGTCGAGCGGCACGGCATCGCTTGCGAGGTGGAGCGGCAGGGAACGCTGCATTGCGCCGTCGGCACCAAGGGGCTGGCCGAACTCCGGGAGCGCGAGCGTCAGTGGCGCGCGCGGGGCGCGCCGGTGCGTCTGCTCGATGCAAGAGAAACGGCTGCCAAGGTCGGCACATCCGCCTATGCCGGGGCGCTGTGGGATGAGCGCGCCGGCACGATCCAGCCGCTCGCCTATGTGCGCGGCTTGGCCCAAGCCGCCATCACGGTGGGGGCACGGATGTTCACGTCGAGCCCTGTCGTCTCGGCCGCCGACGAGGGCCGGGAATGGCGGCTGCACACGCCGAACGGCGTCGTGCGTGCGCGGCGCGTGGTGGTTGCGACGGATGCCTACGCCAAGGGCATCTGGCCGGAGGTGCGCCGCGAGCAGGTGCATCTGCCCTATTTCAACATGGCGACGCCTCCGCTGGATGAAGCGCTCCGGCGCTCGATCCTGCCAGAGCGGCAGGGCGCATGGGACACCAGAGAGATCTTGAGCTCTTTCCGCTTCGATCGGCAAGGGCGGCTCGTTTTCGGCTCGGTCGGCGCGCTGCGCGGGCCGGGCCACGCGATCCACCGCGACTGGGGACAGCGGGCGCTCGCCAAGCTCTTTCCGCAGTTGCGCGGGATCGGTTTCGAATATCTTTGGTACGGCCAGATCGGCATGACCGAGAACAGCCTGCCGCGCTTTCATAAGCTCGGGCGGGACGTCATCTCCTTCAGCGGCTATAACGGACGGGGCATCGCGCCCGGAACCGTGTTCGGCCGCTGCTTAGCCGATCTCATGCTTGACCGCATCGGTGAAGCCGATCTTCCGTTGCCGGTGACGCCAGCCGAAGACGTGCGCCATCGCGCGCTTCGCGAGGCCTATTACGACGTCGGCGCGCAGGTCGCCCATTTCGCGGGCGCGCGCCTGTGACCTTGAACTCTCCTATAATTGACAGGATCGATCCGACTATGACCGATACGCACGCTTCCCTTCGCGCCGAGGCGCAGAGCCTCCTGTCCGAACTCGGCGTGCCGGAGGCAGCGTTTACATCGGGCGCGCGTCAGGTCGTCTCGCCGGTGGACGGTTCGGTTCTGGCCTCCGTGCCGATGATGGAGGCCGGAGCGGTGGGCGAGGCGATCGGCCGGGCGCACGAAGCCTATCTGAGCTGGCGCCGCGTGCCCGCGCCCCGGCGCGGCGAACTGGTTCGCCTGCTCGGCGAAGAACTGCGCGCGCATAAGAATGCGCTGGGCCGTCTCGTATCGCTGGAGGTGGGCAAGGCGCCCTCTGAAGGGCTCGGGGAAGTTCAGGAGATGATCGACATCTGCGACTTCGCGGTCGGCCTGTCGCGCCAGCTCTACGGTCTCGTCATCCCGTCCGAGCGGGCCGATCACAAGTTGACCGAGCAATGGCATCCGGTGGGCGTCGTCGGAGTCATCTCCGCCTTCAATTTCCCGGTGGCGGTCTGGTCTTGGAACGCGGCCCTTGCCCTCGTCTGCGGCGATGCCGTGGTGTGGAAGCCGTCCGAGAAAGCGCCGCTCACCGCGCTCGCCACACAGGCCATCTTCGAAAAGGCGGCCGCCCGGTTCGGGGACGCGCCGGCCGGTCTCTCCACGCTTCTTTTGGGCGAGCGCGCGGTGGGCGAAGCCTTGGTGGACGATGCGCGCGTGCCGGTGGTCTCGGCCACGGGCTCGACCCGCATGGGCCGGGCGGTGGGAGAGCGGCTCGCGCGCCGCTTCGCACGTGCCATTCTGGAGCTCGGCGGCAACAACGCGTCGATCGTCACGCCTTCGGCCGATCTTGACCTCGCGCTGCGGGCCGTCGCCTTCGGTGCCATGGGCACGGCGGGCCAGCGCTGCACCACGATGCGCCGGCTGATCGTGCATGAAAGCATCTACGACACGCTCGTGCCACGCTTGAAGCGCGTCTATGGCTCGATCTCGGTCGGCGATCCGCTGACCTCGGACGCGCTGGTCGGGCCGTTGATCGACGGCGCGGCCTTCGAGGCGATGCAGACAGCGCTTCAATCAGCAACCGCCGTCGGCGGCACGGTGACGGGCGGCGAGCGCGTCGATGTCAATGGCGACGCTTCCTTCTACGTGCGCCCGGCGCTGGTGGAGATGCCTGCGCAGACCGGGCCTGTGGTGGAAGAAACCTTCGCGCCCATCCTCTATGTCCTCAAATATCGCGATCTCGACGAGGCCATCGCGCTTCAAAACGGCGTTCCGCAAGGCCTGTCCTCGTCCATTTTCGGCACCGACATGCGCGAGATCGAGCGCTATCTGTCGGCGTCCGGCTCGGATTGCGGCATCGCCAATGTCAATATGGGCACGTCGGGCGCAGAGATCGGCGGCGCTTTCGGCGGCGAGAAGGAAACGGGCGGTGGGCGCGAAAGCGGCTCCGATGCCTGGAAGGCCTATATGCGCCGCCAGACCAACGCCATCAATTACGGCCATTCGCTGCCGCTGGCGCAGGGAGTCAAGTTCGATGTGGACGGTGGCTCGGCGTGAGCCTGAGTCGGTTTGTTGTAGACGATGCAGGCGGCTCCAGACGCCGCCTGCCGTTCCGTTTCCCAGCGTATCGTCGAAAGAAGCGATCTTGCGTCCCACCTCATTCCGTTCTGGAATGGGCCATGCAGACACCGCGCCGCTTTCTTCCTTCCATCAGCTTGCTCAGCGCCTTCGAAGCGGCCGCTCGAACCGGCAGTTTCACGGCAGCCGCCTACGAGCTGAGCCTGACGCAGAGCGCCGTGAGCCGGCAGATTAAGGCGTTGGAAGACCAGCTCAACGTCCAGCTGTTCCTGCGCGAGCGCCAGACGGTTCGGCTGACGCCGGCGGGCGAGGCCTATTCCCGCGATATCAGGGATGCGTTGCGGCGCATATCGACGGCGTCGCTCAATATTCGGGCCAACCCGTTCGGCGGCACGCTCAATCTCGCGATCCTGCCGACCTTCGGAACGCGGTGGCTCGCGCCGAGGCTACCCGATTTTCTGGCGTCGAACCCGGGGATCACGATGAATCTCGCGACGCGTCTCGTGGAGTTCGATTTCCGGCTCGACACGATGGACGCGGCCATTCATTTCGGCGTGCCCAACTGGCCCGGTACGCATCATCTCGAACTGATGGCGGAGGAGGTGGTGCCGGTCGCCAGCCCGGACTTTGCCGCGCGGCATCCGGCGAATGGCGATCCGGCCGCGCTTCGACAGCTTCCGCTCCTCCATATCACGTCGCGCCCGGCGGCTTGGGAGCAATGGTTCGCGGCCCATGATGTCGCGACCGATGGCGTCACGGGCATGTTGTTCGACCAGTTCGCGACCATCGCACAAGCGGCGATGGTGGGATTGGGCGTTGCACTCCTTCCCAGCTTTCTCATCGCCAAGGAGATCGAGCGCGGCGAACTCGTACCGCTCTTCGATCGGCCGATGCGCTCTGCGGAAGCCTATCATCTCGTCTGGCCGAAGGAGCGTGATCCATTCCCGCCGCTCAAGGCTTTTCGGGACTGGCTCGCTGCTGTCACGAAGGCGAGCGAGCCGATCACCTGACGGCGGCATGGCACGTCGGCAGGAAGAGATGGCGTGCGGCGACGCCGTCAGCCGCGTTGCAGCAGGCGCTCGATCGCCGCTCTGAGGAAGACGGGCGAAGAGGGCTTGGCGCAGACCATGGCGGCGGGATAGCGCGCGAGAAGCTTCTTCTCGTCCGCATGTCCGGAATGGAAGATGATCGGGATGCTGGCTTCCTTCAGGCGATCCGCCGCCGGATAGACCTCGCCATCCAGAAGCTGAACGTCCAGAATCGCGCAGGTCGGCAATTGGCAATCGATGGCGGCCAAGGCCTCGCGAACCGTCATATAGGGACCGTCCACATGATGGCCGATATCCTCGATGATGTCTTGAAGGTCCATCGCGACGAAGAGTTCGTCTTCGACGATCATCACCGAATTAGTCATCGGCCAGCACCGACTGGGGCAGGCGCAGCGTCAGGCAGAAGCTCGACCTGTCGAACTGGCGCTCCAGAACCGCGTCCAGCTGCTTGGCGGACGTCTCCATCAGAAGCGTACCGAAGCCATTGCCTTGTGACGGCTCGCTTTCGTAGTCCATGCATTCTTTCCACTCGAGCACGACGCCGTTTTCGCTTCTTTGCCATCTAACGGAGAGCGACGCTTTGTCACGGCCCAGCGCGCCGTATTTCACGGAATTCGTCGCCCACTCGTGAAGAATGAGCGCCAATGGCGAGACATGCCGCCAACTGATCGGGACAGCAGGCCCTTCGAACTGCACCGGGATATGGTCCCGGTAGGGTGAGAGCGTTGCCGCGACGAGGGCGGACAGCTCGCTAACGGCGGCGGAGCCGGTGGGCGAGGCCAGCGAATGGGCGCGCCCCAGCGCCATGATGCGCTCTCGCATGTCGGCCGCGAAGGAGCGTGTGTCCTGGTGCGTGCGCGCACCCGCCGAGATCATTCCGCCGATAATGGCGAAGAGGTTCTTCACGCGGTGGTTCATCTCGCGCAGCATCAGCTCGCGCGTTTCCGCCAAGGCGAATTCGGGCGTCACGTCGATCGAGACGCCGACGATCCGCCGCTCGCCCTGTGTCGTGACGGTGCGCCCGATGCTGCGGACCCAGCGATACTGCTCCGCTTCGCCGCGAATGCGAAACCGCGCCTCGAAATCCTGCAGGTCGTCCGCCGCCAGATTCAGCCGCTCGGCGACCATGGGCCAGTCGTCTATGGCGATCTGCGCGCGCAAATCCGACAGGCGATGGGATTCGGCCTCGCTCATGCTGAGCATGGTTCGGGCTGCCGTATCGAGCTTCAACGTGTCGAGGGCGGGCGTGAACTCCCAGATGCCGATGCCGCCCGCCTTCAAGGCCAGATCCAGCCGGTCCCGCTCGGCCGCGAGCTGACGCTCCAGCGACAAGGCCTCGGTGATGTCGGTGAGAACCAGCGATGCGCCGTCGATCGCGCCGGTCTGCGTGCGATAGGGCATGACACGTAGCGACAGGGTGCGTTGGCCATCGCGCGTGGAGACGCGCCGCTGGACCACCGGCCCGCCATCGGCCACCTGCCTTGCATCCGTCAGATAGGCATTGCCGGCGATCTGGCTGGCAACATCCGCCAGAGGACGACCGCGATCGCTCGGCTGAAGTGGAAAAATCGAGGTCGCGGCGCGGGTGAAGCTGCGAACGCGCATTTGATGGTCGAGAACGACGACGGAAAGCTCGGTGGAATCGTAGAAATTGCGCAGGTCGGAATTGGCGAGGGTCAGCTGATCGACCTTGACCTTCAGCTCGTCATTGACGGTCGAAAGCTCTTCGTTGGTCGATTGGAGCTCCTCGTTCATCGACATCATTTCTTCATTGGAGCTTTTCAACTCCTCGTTCGCCGTTTCCAGCTCTTCGACGGCCGAGCGCAGGCGATGCCGCGTCAGCCGGAGCTCGTCCTCCAGAACTTCGATATGATCGTCGCCGACATTCATCTCAACGAGGTCGGGATCGCTGGTCGGGCGGAAACTGCCGGCGTCGCGCACCACCAGAAGCAGTGTGGCATCGGGCAGGGGATCGCAGATCACCTCGACGGGCTGGACGCCGTATTCGGAGGCGACGTCGATGTCACGCGCCACGAGACGCTTTCTCGTATCGCGCACTTGGCGGATCAGCGGCCCGATCACCTCGCGCAGGCCGGAGCGCGCCAGCGTGATGGCGCTGATGCCGCCCGAGCGGGTTACGGGAAAGTCGAAATAGCGGCTGAGGCGGCCATAGGCGGCGATGATGCCGCCGTCATGATCGAGCACCATGCTGGGCGGCGCGTAGCGATCCACGACCCGGCGCACGGCGATCGTCTCGTCGGCAACGGTCAGCCCGGCCGGACGCTCGTCTCGGTCGCCGCGCCGGGTTTCGTGTCGGCGTGAGCCGCTCGGCAGGTCGATCGGATATTTTGGGGAACCCGGCGAGCGCGTGAAAATCCGTGCCTGATGATCGATCGTCGGAAAAAGCTGGTCGAACCGGCCGACGCTTTCGGAGGGTCCCAGGAACAGAAACCCACCCGGCCGCACGGCATAATGAAACAGCGGCAGGACGGACTGCTGGAGCCGCTCGTCGAAGTAGATCAGGAGATTGCGGCAGGATAGGAGATCGATCCGCGAGAAGGGCGGGTCTTTCACCAGACTATGGCTGGAGAAACGGATGAGATCGCGGATCTCAGCCGTGATCGTGAACCGCTCCGCATGAAGCATGGTGTAGCGTTCACGCAGCGAGATCGGAATATCGGCGAGGGCGGAGGCCGGATAGGACGCCTCGCGTGCGATCTGGAGCATCTGCTCGTCGATATCGGTCGCGAAGATCTGGACGGCCAGCGGAACGCCGAGGACGCGCGCCGCTTCCGCGAAAAGCATGGCGATACTGTAGGCTTCCTCGCCGCTGGAGCACCCGGGAACCCAGACGCGCAAATCCTCGTCGCTGTCGCGCGAGCGCATCAAGGGCTCGATCGCCTGCACGCGCAGCGTCTCGAAGAAGTCCGGGTCGCGGAAAAAGCGCGTGACGTTGATCAGGAGATCGCGAAACAGAGCCTCGCATTCGGCGCCGTCGCTGCGAATGCGCGCGAGATAGGCGCGCCCGGAACTGATGCCGAGAACATGCATCCGCCGCTCGACCCGGCGCACGAAGGTCGTGCGCTTGTAGCCCGTGAAGTCGTGTCCGACCGTGGTGCGCAGCACCCGGCAGAGATCATCGACGTGATCGGCGACGAGTTCGGCTTCGTCATCGGAGCCGTCTAAGCCGCGTCGGTTGAAGAAGGCCGACAGGCAAGCCAGGATTTCGCCCGGTCGCTTTACGAAATCCACGAGGCCCGTTCCGACGGCCGACACCGGCATTCCATCGTAGCGGGCCGACTGAGGATCCTGCACCACGCAGACGCCGCCATGCTCCTTGATGGCGCGCAGGCCCGTCGTCCCGTCCGCCCCGGTGCCGGACAGGATCACGCAGGCCGCGTTCCCTTGCTGGTCGCTGGCGAGCGAGATGAAGAAGTCGTCGATCGGCCGGCGCAGGCCGCGCGGCTGCGCGAAGCTGGTCAGCTCCAGCACGCCTTCGCTGATCGCAAGGCCTCGGCCGGGCGGAATGATATAGACCTTATCGGCTTGAAGCCGCTCGCCGCCCTCGCATTGCAGGACTTCCAGATCCGTGTGCCGATCCAGAAGCTGCGCCAACATGCTTTCATGGTTGGGGTCGAGATGCTGGACGACGACAAAGGTCATGCCGGTCGGCGCATGGGCGGCCGAGAGCATCTCGCGTAGCGCTTCGAGCCCGCCGGCAGACGCGCCGATGCCGACGATCGGGAGGAGGGGCTCGGTTCGTCGGTCCTGCGCGCGGTCGTTGCTCATCGAATTCGCCTCGGACCGATCAAAGGCCATCGACGGTCTGAAGATCGGCCAGCGTCAATTTGGCTTGCGCAATCGTGGAGGCGGTGTTGGCGATCACCATCAATGAGCCATCGAGGGCGAGGCCACTTTCGGCAAGGGCAGGGCTCAGACGGCTCAAGGCCGCGCTGAGATGCTCGTCATATTGGGCGAGCCTGTCGGGGTGGGAGCGGCTGACGTCATATTGCGAGGCGAAGATGAAGCGCACCTTGCCCGAACGTTCCCGCAGCTTGGACATATAGAGAAGATTGATGAAGGGCTGCCCGTCCTTGCGGAAGTTCACGATGGAGGAGCGCACCGTGTCGTGCTGAGGATGGCGCAGAAACGCATGAATGCGCGCCTTTGCGTCCTCGTTTTCGGCCTCATGCTGCAGGAAGCGACAATTGCGCCCGACCACCTCGCTTGCATCGTAACCCGTGAGTTGGGAAAAGGCCCGATTGACCAGAACCAGCGGATTGTCGCCGCTGGCGGAGGCCAAAGCGAGCGCGATCGTCGCGCGCTCGAAATACTCGTTCAGTTCGGCCGGGATGGGGAAGGCTGGCACGGATGGGCTTCCATTCAAATCTGCCTTTGCACATAGCGGACTGGAAGCAGATCGGAAAGCTTGGTCAGCATATCGATACGTCAGGTCAGCCGAGCCAGTCGCTTGGGGCTCACCGACGCGAAGCACCCGTCCAGCCTTGATCTGCGATCATGATCTGTCCGTGAGCCGGCGGGGTGAAACCACACGAATACGCGAGAGCTGGCCCGGGCGACCGCCGAATGGCTCGCCCCGGCTACCGGCCCCGATGGACATGCCGGCCCAGGACATCCCGACATTACCAGCCATAACTGAAGGTCGCTCCGCTCTGGCCATTGCCATTCTGAACAACCGCGTCCCGCGCGTTCCTGCCGTACTGAAATAGCGCATAGGCATTGTCGTTGCCGTTTTGCTGAAGCGTACCGGAATGACCGTTGCCGCGCTGCTGGATCAAGCCGATATTGCCCCGTCCGCGCTGCGCCAGACCGGCCGCATTGCCGTATCCGCGCTGGTCGATATTGCCGCCGCGAAGGTCGCGGGCGATGGAGTAGAGCCGCATTCCCGTCGAAAGCGCCTCTGCGGCTCCCCGATCGGACGGGGCGAGCGACCAGGAAACCTGACCGCCGGCTTGGGCGGGAAGGGTCGAAAGGCCCTGGCCGAGGCCCGCAAAGGCGAGGGCGATCACGAGGGGTTTGAACGAGCTGGTTTTCATGTCGATCTCCACCATCCGGCTCTTCCGGCCGATGAGAAGAGATTCGCATCCGGCCGCTGAACCGGATCGGAATCCGCCGTTCAAATTGCATTCATTCCTTTTGAAGGCGAACGATCAGACCGAAGGGCGAAACGCAAAAAGGCGCCGGAATCGGCGCCTTCGTCCCATGACATCTTGGCTTGGGTCAATCAGATCCGGCCGCTCACACGCTCATTGCAGGAGATCGTCTTTCCCGCGACCGTGACGTCCAGCGACACGTCATAAAGCGCGCCTTTGCTGGAGAGCGTCACGGAGCCGAGCGTCGCCGTCTTGCCGGCCTTGGTCTCGAACGGGCCGCCCTGCGTCAGTTGCGTGCCCCCGCCGCTGCCCGAGCCTTCGATCTCTAGGGAATAGCGGCCGCTCACGCTCTTGTCGGTTTCGACAAGCGCTTCCAACGCCAGAAGCCCCCCTTGAGGCGTCGCCCGGATTTCGCAGCGAACGGGCGCGCCGCTCGGGGTGGCCGAGCCGGACATGGCAGCCCAGGCCGCGGCCGGGGCGAGAACGAGACCCAGCGCCAGAAGAGTCCGGCGCGACGGAGAGGAAAAACGAAGCATCGGTCGATCCCTAGCGGTTGGATGGCGCGATGCCGGAAAGCACCTGCAGCCTGAAAAACGGACGTGAGGCCGGCGCCCGGCTGGGCCGGGCGCGCTGGTGGATGGGAGGAAATGAGGGCTTAGTCGCAGGTCTGCACGAAGGCCGCGACATTGCCACCGCCGCCCTGTGCCACATTGGCCGAGCAACCGCGACCGACCTGCACGCCAGCGGCGATATTGCCGTTGCCGTCCTGCGTCAGGATCGAGGTGTGATTGGAGCCGAACTGACCGACACCCGCCACGTTGCGCTCGCCGCGCTGATAGGTCGAGCTCGAATGACCATAGCCCTCCTGTCCCGATGCCGAAAGGTTCTCATGGCCATATTGCTGGCCGGTCACGCGGTTAGCGCCGCCGTGCTGATAGACCCGGATGCGATTGCGCGTGCCGGCCTGCGCGCCGCCGGCCGAGTTGGACCAGCCATATTGCTCGATGCGCACATCATTGGCCGAAGCGGGCAGGGCACTGAGGAGGCCGACCAGCGAAGCGAGGGCGAGGGAGGCAAGGGACTTGGCGATCATGGGAGGCGTCTCCAGAAGAGGGCGAACCGTTTGTTCACGCCCCCTTTCTGCGCCTTCTCGCCGGAACCCTCCCTGAAGGGCATGTTCAGATGTCGTTCACTCGTCAGGCTGCCGCAGAATGCTGACAGCCCGTCGTTTCAGCGAGCTTCGGCCTCCGCCAGCGCGGACAGAAGCTTGCGTGCATCGGCCTCCCAGGTGAACGCGCGCGCGCGCGCCGGGCCGAGGTTTGCGAGCCGAGCGCGCTCGTCGCCGTCCTGATCCAGCCGGCGAATCGCTGCTGTCCAATCCGAGACCTTGTGTGGGTCAGCATAAAGCGCCGCCTCGCCGCAGGTCTCGCGAACGGCGGCCGCGGTGGAGGCGATCACCGGGCAGCCGCAGCTCATGGCTTCCAGTGGCGGCAGGCCGAATCCTTCAAAGAAGGAGGGGAACAGAAGCGCCCGCGCATGGGCGTAAAGCGTCTTCAACTCGGCGTCGGTGACGCGGCCGAGGAATTCGGAATTGGGCGTCTGGGGTAGGGAGGACTGGGCGAAGACGCGGGGATTGCCGCCACCTGCCACGATCAGCCGCTCGATGCCCGCGGCCGCCGCCGCTTCGAGGGCGGTGCGAATGTTCTTATGAGCGCTGAGGCTGCCCAGCATCATGAAATACGGCTTCTCGCGAAGCTGCCAGCGTTCCACGGCCGTTTCGTCCGGCTCGACGCGGTTCATGTGATCGCAGCCATTGGGCAAGACCGTGATCTTGCCCTTGGGCGCGACGCCGTAATGTTCCAGCATCTCCTTGGAGAACTCGGAAACCGTGCCGACCACGGCAGAACGCCGAGCGGCCAGAGGAAGCAGCACGCGATAGACCAGACGGAAGCTGCGTGAATAGGATTCTGGCGTCTGATAAACCTGCGCGTCGTGGATCAGCACCATGTTGCGCCGACGAAGGGCCGGCGCAGTGTTACAGAGGTTGACGAGCCAGCGCCGGCCAGCAGCCGAAGAGAGTTCGGTCTGTTCCCATGCGTGGCCGCCTCGCTTGCCGACGATGCGCGTCCCGATGTGCTTCAGCGGCAGGCTTCGCTCCTGCGAGGGAGGGACGAGAAGCTCGGCACGAAAGGGCGGATGGTCGCTCCCTTTACGCTCCAGAAGTTCGTCGAGCGCCAGGATGATTTCCTCCGCCACGCGATCGACGCCGGTCGGCTGGCGCGTCAGGAAGCGTCCGTTGAGAGCGATGTCGATCATAGCGTGTCATACCCTTGCCGCGCAGCCTCGAGCAGGCGCGCCGATTGGCGGGAGAGGCTCAGGCCTCGCCCGTTCCGCGAATGCTTCCGCCCGCGTTCAAGGGGTGGCGGTCTGCGCTTCGGCGCGAACCGAGGATGTGCGCCCCCGGTTGGTGTCCAAACGAATTTCGATCGTGTCGCGGCTGGCGAGCGGTGCGTCGAGATCGATCCGGACGGGCTGCCCGCCCCAGGGCGTGCGGTAGACCTCGAGATTGACCGCCAGATCGCCATTGCGCTCGATCGCGTTGCTGGGGGCGATCAGCGTCGCCTCGCGCAGCAGATCGCCCGCGACGCGAATATCGCGCTGGGCCTTATCCAGTTCGGCGCGCGTCGTCTGCAACTCGTTGGACGTATCGATGCGGAAGGACGTATCGACATCCAGAATGCCGCGCTCGCTTTCGTTGACCGCGAGGTTGGCGTTCAACGTGCCGAGGTCGAGATCGAGCCGACGGCTTTCGAGATCGGTCAGCGTCCGCTCCAGCCCAGTCGAGCGTCCGGCGACGGCCAGACCTCTATCCACAAGCTTGTTCACGTCCTTCAACTCGTTGCGCGTCAGCTCGATCTGCCGGTCGAGATTGGTCTTCATATCGGCAAAGGTCTTGATCTGGTCCCGCGCCAGATCGCGCCGATCCTGGAAGCTCTTGATGCGGGACTGGCGCACCTGCGCGCGCGTCTCACGGATCGACTCTTCCTCGCTTAGAAGATCGGCTGGAATACCCTCGACGGATTCCGTCTTCTCGGACGTCACGCCTTCCGCGCCGATCTCCTGTTCGAGACGATGGATCTTGGCGCGCAGACGGTTGGCGCGATCGCGCGCGTCGTCCAGTGTTCCGGCTGTGGTGATCGCGTCCCGCTCCAGCCGCATTTCGACGCCCGCGCCTCGGAACAGGCCGCCGGCCAGCGCGATCGCCTGACGAACGGTCATGCCCGGCACGTAGGGAACCGAGCCCGGCGTCGCGACGGCGCCCAGAATATAGATCGGCGCGCGTTGCGTGATCTGAACCTGCACATCAGGCGCCTCCGGCAGGCTCATGCGCTCCTGCAACTTGGCAGAAATGCGCGCCGAGAGCGTGTCACGATCGAGATCGGCCAGCGACACTTCGCCCAGAAAAGGGATAGAGATCGTCAGATTGGCGCTGACGGCGTAATTGCCGCTGAGCGCCGACCACTCGCGATATTCGCCTCGTGCGGGCAGCCATTCCGTCACCTTGATCGAGACCGTATCGAGCGCGTTGAAATCCGCCGCCCGCGCTGCGCCGAGCGATGTGGAGGCGAGCCCGAGCGCGAGCGTCAAGGAGGCAATCTTCAGGAGACCGGAACGGGCCATTCTCATCTTTCGTCGAATCACGCGAGTCCAGCCTCGCCGAATGCCGGATGGCGGAAGAACCAAGGGTGCTTCCTTATCGTAGGTTTTGTCCGCCCTTAACACAATTCCAAGAGGCCGAGCACCACGCCAGCCCAAAAACGCGTTTCATCACTAACATCGGCGAATATGTCGTGTCGAAAAGACCCGCAACATAGGAAGAATTTGGTTCAATTGACTGGGTGTCCGCCTTCTACTGCCCCCGTGCCTCGTTGCGTGCAACGAGCGAGAGGGCGTCATTCGGATAGTTGTTCGAACGCCAAGCTTTGACGCGACTTTGCGGTCAAACGACGACTGTCAGAACGGGAGCGCGAATTGCGCCGCACCGGCTTCGCCGGGTGCGTCGCTGCCCGTCAGCGCGGACAAGGAAACGCCGAGTAGGCGCACGCCGCGCGAATCCAGCGGGCGGTCATGAAGCAGCCGAAAGGCGATACCCTCCATTTCGGACCTGCTGGCCACCGGCAGCAGGACGGACTGGCTGCGGGTGATCTGCCGGAAGTCGGCATATTTGATCTTGAGCGTGACGGTTCGCCCGCGAAAACCGGAGCTTTCGCATGCGCGCCAGACCTTATCGAGGATCGGCTCCAGAGCGGCCCGCATCTCGTCCGTCTGGAAGAGATCGGCCGCGAAGGTGTTTTCGGCGCCGACCGACTTTCTGATGCGGTCGGCCCGTACCGGACGCTGATCGATGCCCCGCGAGATGCCGAAATAATAAGGGCCGCTTTTGCCGAAATGCTCCTGAAGGAAGGCGAGTGGACAATCGCGAAGGTCGGCTCCGGTGCGAATGCCGAGCCGCTCCATTTTGGCTGCGGTCGCGGGACCGACGCCGTGAAAGCGACCGACCGGCAGCGCCTCGACGAATTCCGCGCCAGTAGCGGGCGTGATGACAAAGAGCCCGTCCGGCTTGCGGTGGTCGGAGGCGAGCTTGGCGAGGAACTTGTTGTAGGACACGCCGGCGGAGGCCGTCAGCCCCGTCACCTCTCGGATCCGCACCCGGATCAACTCGGCGATCATGGTTGCCGATCGGATGCCCTGCAAGTTTTCGGTGACGTCGAGATAGGCCTCGTCCAATGAAAGAGGCTCGATGACCGGCGTGTGTTCGGCGAAGATCGCGCGAATCTGGCTCGAGACCGCTTTGTAGACGTCGAAACGCGGCTTCACGAAAACGAGGTCGGGGCATTTGCGCCGAGCCGTGACGGAGGGCATGGCCGAGCGCACACCAAAAGTGCGCGCCTCGTAACTGGCGGCTGCCACCACGCCGCGCTCACGCGAGCCGCCCACCGCCACCGGCCGGCCGCGCAGCGAAGGGTCGTCGCGCTGCTCCACCGAGGCGTAGAAGGCGTCCATGTCGATATGGATGATCTTGCGCGCATAGGGCGAGGGTTCCAGCGCGTCCCTGCCGGCGACAGGACCGGACGCGAGCGCAACGGCGTCGCCTCGCATGCCTTCGTGCTTGTCCTCTGCCTGCGCCACGTGCAACTCGACCGCCTTCGTTCGCGAGGCAACGCGTGACGGATGGGTCCGACTCAACGCGCCTCTCGTCAGACGTAGCGCGTTTCGTGTCTGGAACAAAGGAGGAACTTGTGGGATCTCAGGCGTAGCGCCGCGCGCCGGCCACGCAGGCGACGACCAGAGCTGTGGACGCGATCATGCTCCAAGCGACGGGCTCGCCCAACAGGAGACCCGCCAGCGCAAGGCCGAAAAAGGGTTGCAGAAGCTGCAACTGGCCCACCCCTGCGATACCGCCCAGCGCCAAGCCACGATACCAGAAGACGAAGCCGATCAGCATGCTGAACACGGAGACATAGAAGAGCCCGGCCCAGGCAACGGCCGGAACGTCGTCGAATGTCTTCGGCAGCGTTGCCAAGCTCAGAAGCGCCATGGCGGGCAGGGCCACGAGCAAGGCCCAGGAAATGACCTGCCAGCCGCCCATTTGTCGCGTCAGCACCGCGCCTTCGGCATAGCCGAGGCTGCACAGCAGGATCGCGGCCAACATCAGAGCATCCCCGAAGCCCGAGCCTTCGCCCGGTTGCAGCAAGGCGAACCCCGCGACCGATAGAGCGCCGACAATCGAGAATATCCAGAACGGCGCGCGCGGCCGCTCTCCGCCCCGCAGGACTCCAAATAGAGCCGTCGCCAGCGGGAGAAGCCCGATGAAGACGATCGAATGGGCCGACGTCATCTGACGAAGCGCAAGCGCCGTCAGGAGGGGGAAACCCAGGACGACACCGCCCGCGACGATCGCGAGGCGGGCGATCTCAGCCTGTGTCGGACGTCGCTGACGAGAGATGAAAAGCACCAAGGCCGCGAGACATCCGGCGATCACCGCGCGGGACGAAGTGAGGAAGAGCGGCGAGAAGCCGCCCACGGCCACGCGAGTCGCCGGCAGCGAACCGCTGAAGATGATGACGCCAAGCAGACCGCTGCCCCAACCCGAACCGAACTGTTTCATACGACCTCCACTTGAAGAATTCGTATGATCAAAAAGGAAGTTTCGTGGGAGATACGATTTTCTCTAACCGCATCAAACTGTATGGCTCCTCTGAGCGTACGATGGACGGGGTGTGGCATGACGCGGACTGACGAGCTGGTGGACGATGTCAGGCGCCGTATTGCCTCGGGCCAATTGATGGCCGGCGAGAGACTGCCGTCGGTCCGCCGTCATGCCATCGCGATGGGTGTGTCGCCGTCCACGGTGGTCGAGGCCTATGATCGTCTGGTGGCGGAGGGCGCGATCCGCTCGCGGCCGGGGTCTGGCTTCTATGTCGCGGGCGCGTCCACACCCTTTGCGCTTCAGGAGCCGAGGCCGGATCTCGAACGTGCGGTCGATCCGCTCTGGGTATCCCGGCAATCGCTGGATGCGGATGCTGCCACGGCGCGACCGGGCTGCGGATGGCTGCCGGCCGACTGGATGCCGGACGAGGCGCTTCGGCGCTCGCTGCGCCGTGTCGCCAAAGGTGGGCTGGACGGCCTCGTTGACTACGCGATGACGCGGGGTTCAGCCGCGCTGCGCCGTAGTCTCGCTCGCCAATTCTCCCAGGAGGGGCTGGATATCGAGCCCGATCGAATCCTCCTCGCCGTCTCGGGCACGCAGGCGGTCGATCTCGTCTGCCGCTTTCTGCTGCAACCCGGCGATACGGTGCTTCTGGATGATCCCTGCTACTTCAATTTTCAGGCCTTGATGCGCGCGCATCGGGTCAAGGTCGTGAGCGTGCCCTATACGCCGAGCGGGCCGGACCCCGAGCGCTTCGCCGAACTGGCGCGCGAGCATGCGCCGAAGCTCTATCTGACCAACTCGGCGATCCACAATCCGACCGGGGCGACGCCATCCCCGGCGGTTCTCCATCGCCTGCTGCTGGCCGCCGCGGCCTATGACGTGACAATCGTCGAGGATGATATTTTCGCCGATTTCGAACCCGAGCCGACGCCGCGTCTGGCCGCGCTGGACGGTCTCGAACGGGTCATCCGGGTCGGCAG
Organism: Aureimonas sp. D3; assembly: GCF_001463805.1. NCBI lineage: Bacteria > Pseudomonadati > Pseudomonadota > Alphaproteobacteria > Hyphomicrobiales > Aurantimonadaceae > Aureimonas > Aureimonas sp. D3. Next base: position 31,022 of record NZ_BBWM01000070.1, read on the forward strand.
CTTCTCCAAGACCCTGTCGGCATCAGCCCGCTGCGGCTATATCGCCGCGCGGGCCGACTGGATCGAGGCGCTGATCGATCTCCAGGTCGCGACGAATTTCGGCGGCCCCAGTCCCTTGGTGACCGATATCGTGCAGGGCGTTCTGGCTGATGGAAGCTACCACAAGCATGTGCTGGCGCTGCGGGGCCGGCTGGCCAAGCGGCGCAAGGAGGTCGGCGCGCAACTGGACGCCATGGACGTTCGGCCCTGGACGCAGCCGCGCGGCGGTTTCTCGCTCTGGTGCCGCCTGCCGGACGGGCGTGACGCCACGGATCTCGCCAAGGCGGCGCTGCGCGACGGCATCGTGCTCGCGCCCGGCAATGTCTTCAGCCCGTCTTTGGGCGCGCCCGACCTGATGCGCTTCAATGTCACGCAGATGCCGCCGGCCGTTCTGGACTGGTTGCGGCGGACGCTCTCCGCACCGATCTGACACCGCCATTCGCAGCGGCAGGAGATGAGGGGTTTCAAGAGCGGAGCGCGGCCGTTCGCGTCGAGGGCGGGAGGAGCACGTCGCGAATCTTGCGCAGGGCTTCGTCCTTCGGCGTGCCGTAGGGGATCATGCCCTGGAGCCGTCCGTTGGCGCCGATGAGCAGCAGCGATGTCGAGTGGCGCATGTGATAGTCGCCGTCTTCCTCGCCGGTCTTGCGCGCGTAGACCATCCAGGCCTTTGAGGCCTTTTCCATCTCGGCCGCGCTGCCGGTGATACCGATGATCCGATCCGAGATCGAGGCGACATAGGGTCCGAGAACGTCGAGCGTGTCGCGCTCGGGGTCCACCGTGAAGAACAAAGCCTGGATCGACTGACCCGCCGGCCCGAGATCGCGCAGCCAATCCGCCAGTTCGATCAGCGTCGTCGGACAGACATCGGGGCAGTTCGTGTAGCCGAAATAGACGATCGACGGCCGGCCTTTGAAGATCGTCTGATCGACCTTGGCCCCGCGCGTGTCACTCAAGGTGAAGGGCTCGTCGGGCGCGCCCCGCGCCGGCTGTTGACTGAGCATCCAGCCGATCAGCCCGAGAAGCACGACCACGAGGGCACCGGCGCCGCCAAGGGCAAGGGTCCGGTTCGCGTTGGACGAGGTCATGGTTTTGTCCTTTCCCGCAGCTCTTGGCGCGGCATACGCCGATCAGGCGTCATATCAGGGTTTGAGGCGAAATTCGGTTTCGATGCGGTCGCGCGTTCCATCGCGCGAATGGACGATGATCTGAAGATGCCAAAGGCCGGATGCGGGGAGGGCGGCGGATGCGCTCCAGCTCCCATCGCCTGGCGGCATGGCCTCCGCTTCGATCGGCTCGGCATCGCCTTGCGCGCGCGAGAAGCGAAACGTGACGCCCTGCGGATCCACCGGCCCATAGTCGATCGTCATCAAAAGCGCGCTCACCCGCACAGGCCCTTGGCGACCGGGCGCAACGGCGATGTCGGCCATGATCATGCCCCCCGTGGCATGAAGCGGGATCGGCTCGGCCGCCATTGCCTGCTCGACGCGTGGCGGCGGTGTGAAGCGCCAGACGGCAACGGTGCAAAGAACGAGAACGCCCAGGGCGATTTCGAAGCCGAGCCGGCGGGAGAGAGTACGGAGCGCTGGCGCGTCGCCCTTGAGGGCCGGCTGCGTCAGCCGCCAGCGATTATCAGCCGCAATCAAAAAGAGGATCAGGACCAGGGCCAGCTTGATGAGAAGCACGCGGCCGTAATCGGTCTGCCAAAGGGCGGAGAGCGTTCCAACCTGCACGGCCGCCAGAAACACACCGGACGTCAGCAGAACGGCCAGAAGCGGAGCGATCCGCCGCGAGAATCGCGACAAGGCAATCCGCCGCGCCGCTTCCGGCTGACGCAGGGACAAGGCGAGCGGAAACAATGCGCCGAGCCAGAGCGCCGCCGATAACGCATGAAGCGCGACGGCTGGACGTGTCAGAACCTGGGGGGCTGCTGCGGCCGCATGGCCGGTGGACGCCAGCGCGACGCCGCCCGCCATGAGCGCAAGCCCGCTCAGGAATGTGCTGACGCGATGCGGAAGGCGAAGGGTGGACGCGAGCGCCAGGGCGAAGGACAGGGCGAAGGCCAGCGCTGCGACCCCGAAGCCGGTGCCTAGACCGGCCTGCCAGACGGCAAGGTTCAAGGCGGCGGAAAGGGTCGCGCCCAGCGCATCGAGCCCCTGCGCCAAGACTGCGAGGGGGAGCGCCAGCAGCCCGACCAGCAAGCTGAGGGGAAGGAACCGGTGGCTGCCAGCCCATGTCGTACCCACGAGATAGGACCCCGCCGCGCCGCCGACACCGAAAATGAGAGCGATGTAGACAAGAACGCGGGCGCCCCAGACGAGCATCAGCACGAGGATATCGCGCGCCGGTGGCAGGTCGGGCGTCGGGCTGGCTGATTCTACGGAAAACGACAGAGAGCCTGTCACAGGGTGCCCGTCTGCGGAAACGACGCGCCAGACAAGCGCGTGGGTGCCCCGGCCGAGCCTCTCGTCGAGTGGTGCCCTGATGTGTGAGCCTGTTTTCATGCTGGAAGGGAGATCGACGCTCGTGCCGTTGGGCCGAACCAGCGTCAGTCGCAGAGCCGCGACCGGCTCGCTGAAGCTCAGCGACAATTCGCTCGGCGCGCTTTGAAGAAGCGCGCCGTCTTCCGGCTCGGCCGACATAAGCCCTGCATGAGCGAAGGCGGCGGACGAGACCGCGAGAACCATGCTCCCCACCAGAAACACGGCGAGGATCAGGCTCTGCAACGCATCGCCAAGTCTGAAATCTCGCATGAGGAGTTCCTGCTGGAGGATGCGGCCGGGGGCACCGGCCGCATCGGGGGATCAATGCTGATGCGCTTCGCCTTCACCGGCGCTCGCACCATGGGACGGGCTCGTCGCGCCCATCTTGTCGACCTGCAATTCGACCTCGACCGAGCCGGCCTTTTCGAACGTGAGCGTCAACGGGATCATCTGCCCCTCCTTGAAGGGCGCCTTCAGGCCCATGAGCATGAGGTGGAAGCCGCCCGGCGAAAGCGCGGCCGAACCCTTGGCCGGGATGGCGACGCCGCCCTCGACCTTGCGCATGTTCATGACGCCGTTCTGGATCGACATTTCATGAATCTCGGTTTTTTCCGCCGCTGGTGAACTGGCCGAAACGAGGCGGTCGGGCTCTGCGCCGGAGTTCACCATCACGAAATATCCAGCGCCCGTCTTGGCGCCAGGAGGCGTCGCGCGGCTCCAAGGGTGCTCGACCTCGATCGCGCCGACCTTGAAGCCATGGGCCGCCGCCGGCACCGAGGCCGCCAGCGGTGACAGGCTGAAAAGGGCGAGGCCCAGCACCACGCCGGCAATCCGGCGACCGAATGAAGTCATCGACATGAGGTCCGTCTTTCGAATGCGGAGCTTCGACAGGCTCCTGGAGATAGATGGGGCTGGCGGCAAGGCTGCCCCGGCAGCGTGGAAAGAGCTTAGGCGGCTCGGCTTGGGCGATGGCGTGTGAACATCCAGTCCATCGCCAGCATCACGACCAGCGAGGCGCCGACGAGGGGAAACAGGACACCGCCCACGACCAAAAGCGCGATCAGCCCGCGAAAGACGCGCCGGTCCCTTGGCAGCGGCGGCACGCCGAACGAGCGGCTCGGCCGGCGCTTCCACCACATGATCCCCGCCGAAACCGCGAGCACCACATTGCCGACGCACACGGCCAGCAGGAACAGCTGGTTGGCGAGCCCGAATTCCTGCCCGAGATGGACATTGATGCCCCATTCCAGCCAGCGGCCGAGCGGGCCGTAATCGGCATAGCTCATGTCGACGAGTGGCTGGCCGCTATATTGATCCAGATGGACGACGCGCTGCTGCGAGAGATCGGCGGGATAAACCGAGCCGGTGTAGACGCCCGTCACGCTCGTCGGGATATTGACCGCAAAGCCGCGATGCAGGCCCAGCTGCCCAAAGGTGGAGACGGCCCGGTCGAGGCCAATCGGCGCGTCGTTGGCGGCATTCATCGACGTGGGGATTTCAGCCTGTTCGAGCGACCAGCTCGTCGGGCCTTCCTGCGCGAGCTTCCGCCCGGACATGGGCACGTCCACCCGCACGCCGGAAGGATAACCGAAGTTCGAGCCGTTGGCCCATTGGTTGACCTTGCCGCCCCAGACCTGCGACCACGGCATTCCGGTGATGGCGAGGAAGACGATGAACCCGCCGACGACGAGCCCGGTCACCGCGTGAAGGTCGCGCCAGAAGACGCGTTTCGCCGGCGTCGCGCGGATGGAGACGACGCCGCCCTTCTGGCCGCGAGGCCACCAGAGAAACAGGCCGGTCGCCACCAACACGATCGCCCAACCGGCGGCGATCTCGATCAGCCCGCGCGCCACAGGCCCGAAATAGCGCAGGCTGTGGAGATAGCGCACCGTCCACATGACCGTGCCGCGATCAGCCAGGGCGCCCAGAACCTCTCCCCGATAGGGATCGACATAAACGGCGGTCTTGCCGCCATCGGGCGTCTTGATCGTCACTTCGGCGGAGGCGTCCGGCGTGACGGGATCGGTATATTTGACGGCCGTGCCGGGATAGGCGGCGAGCGCCGCATCGACCATGCGGCTCGGCTCGGTGGGAGAGGCTCCCAACGGCATTTCGACATGCTTCAGATCGGCATGGACGATCCCGTCGATCTCGTTGCGGAAGAGATAAAGCCCGCCCGTGATCGAGAGCGTGATCAGAAATGGCAGGACGAACAGGCCGGCATAGAAATGCCATCGCCAGACGGCGCGGTAGAGATCGGTGATGGTGCCGGTGCGCGGAAGAGCGTTCGCACTTTCGGCTGTGAAATCGGACATTCGGACGGCTCCGAAACGGAGAAAACAGGACGAGGTGGGTGGCGCAACGGCCGAAACCGGCGGCCACTATGGGGCGATCGGATGCGGTGGCGCTGCGGGTCGGACGCCGGGCTGAGAACGCTTGAGTCGACACGATTGCGTGGAATGCCGGGCTCTTACGGGTCTCGGTCGATCGGGAGCCGTTATGCGCTAACCCGATCCGACACGCTCGAACCCCGTACGGTGCCCGCTGGAGGTTGGCCGAACCCCTTCGCTCCATAGGCGAAGTTTCAGCCTGCTCGCATCCTGACGCACGATCGGCGATCTCGCTGACAGACCAGAGCCGACGTGACGCCGTGATCAGGCGAACACGCTATCTGGCAGGCTGGCGAAGCGCTGGCCGATCCGATCACTCAGGCGAGGCGGGGCGGCCCGCGTGTCTTGCGCGGCGTCTCGACCGCGCCGGAGCCGACATCCTCGTAAAGCACGAAGGGCACGCTGAGCACGAGCGGCTGGCGAACGAGGCGCGAAAGGAGGGTAGACGGCGGAAGTGGGCCGCCGTGCATGGCGCAGCTGGCGGAGCAGCAGGACTTGAGCGGGACATGACCGTGGTCGCGCCCCGGGCCCTTATGGGCGTCCGCGATCTCGCCGGAAAGGCAAAGCACATTGCCGAACTGATCGCGGGGCATCAATTCGGCGGCAGCGGGGGCCGAGAAGCCGAACAGGGCTGCGTGAACAAGGAAAAGGAACGCGATCACGCGCCCCATCCACCGTCCCGAGCCTCTGGTCTTCTGCGCCAAAACCGGCATCCCCGCCAAACCGTGTGCTTGTGGTAGCACGGTCGGCTGGGGATCGAAACGGCTTTCCCGCTGAAACGGACTCCACCGGGGCAGAGTGTCGCTTCTAGCGCAGGCGCGCGGCGATGTGATCGGCGACGCGAAGCGCGTTGGCGATGATGGTCAGCGTTGGATTCACCGCGCCGATCGAGGGAAAGAAGCTGGCATCGGTGACGTAGAGATTGTCGATCCCATGGGCTCGGCAGTCGAGATCGAGAACGGCCGTCTCCGGGTCTTCGCCGAAGCGCAGCGTGCCGGCCTGATGGGCCGTACCGCCGATGGGCGTGTTCTTGCCGAGATAGAGCTTGCGATCCATCAGATGGGGATGAATGTCGCCCTTGTTGCAGATCGTGCGCAGCATCTCACGAAGCGCGCGATGGCCCTCCATGTTGGTCTGCGTCAGGTCGAGATGAACTTGGCCGTTGCGATAGAAGATGCGGTTCTCCGGGCGCGGCAGGTCTTCCGAGGTGAGCCAGAAATCGATCGAATGGTGCGCAATCCAGTCGAACGGCTTTTCGGGCAGCCATTGGAGGAAGCCCGGCAATCCCTCGGCTTCGATCTGCATCCCGTCGGATTTCCCGACCATCTGGATATGGCCGAGCGGATATTCGAATGGGTTCAGCGGCGACCTGTCATGGGCATGGTAGAAATCGTTCAGCCCCAGCGTTTTCTGGAACTCGGTCGGATTGGGCGTGCGCGAGATCGCGAGCACCGTCGCGTTGTTGTGGCGCATATAGTTGCGACCGACCTGGCCCGAGCGGTTGGCGAGGCCATCGTGATGCCGGTCGCTGGCCGAGCGCAGGAACAGAAGCGCCGAGGAGAGCGCGCCGCAGGCGGCCACCACGAGATCACTCCGGATGATATGCCGCTGGCCTTCGATGATAGTCTCCACACCTGTGATCGACGTGCCGGCCGGGTTGGTCAGCAGTCGCTCGACATAGGCGTTCTTCAGAAGCGTCAGGTTGGGATGGGCCTTCAAAGCGGGATCGACGCAGATGACCTGCGCGTCCGATTTTCCGTTGGTGAGGCTGGGATAGCCGTCGAACGGGTCGCAGCGCAGAAGCGGGGAATGAGGCGTCGCCGCGCCCGTCTCGTCCTGATCCAGAAGCGCGCCCATGGGCAGATGGAAGGGATGCAGTCCTTCCTGCGCCCAAGCATCCGACAAGGCCTGGATGCGGGGCTCGTGGCGGATGGCCCCGTGCTTGTAGGGCTTAGGGCTGGGTGGCTCGGTCGGATCTTCGCCGCGCGCGCCGCGCACCTCGAACAACTCCTCGGCCGCCTGATAATAGGGCTCGAAAACATCGTATTTCACCGGCCATTCCGGCGCGATGCCATCGGGGTGACGAACGGCATCGAAATCCTCGACGCGCAGCCGCAGGAGCACCGCGCCGTACACCTTGGAATTGCCGCCGACGAAATAATGCAGGCCCGGCTTGAAACTCTCGCCGCTAGAGGATGTCCAAGTCTCGTCCGCCTGGTAGCGCCCTTTGGCAAAAACCTCTTCCGTGCTCCAGTTCTCGCGCTCGCGTTTCAGATAGTCGCCGCGCTCGATGAGAAGGATACGCTTGCCGGTCTGGGCGAGTTTCCAGGCCATCGTCCCGCCGCCGGGGCCCGAGCCAATGATGATGACATCATAGCGATCTTCGATCATGAGGCACTCCTTCTGCGGGTCCTGTGCCGGCTAAAGACCGAAAGGCGTTCGGCGTTCCCGCGTTTTTCCATGAAGGTTTTTTCACGAAAGCCGGCGGGAACGACGGCGTCGCGCGGCGCATTTGAGCCAGTGGACACAACGATTGAGACAAGACGCCGCGCCATGCCGATCGACATGCTTTTCGTCTTCGCAACGCGGCTTTCGCTGATCCTCCTGTTTTTGCCTTTCAGCGCGCTGGATAAGGTCCTGAACTTTTCCGCTGCCGTCGATCAGGCGGGGCAGGCGACCGCCAACCGAAACCTGGCGAAGGCGTTGATCCTTGTGGGTTTCAGCGTCGAGCTCCTCATGTCGCTCGGCGTACTCACCGGGATTGCGGATCGGCTCGCGGCCTTCATTCTCGCCGGCTACTGCGCGGTGACGGCCATCCTGTTCAAACAGTTCTGGAAGGCGCCCGACTTCCGCCTGCGCGGTCCCTCCAAGGGGCGCGAGACCATGTGGGACTTCCTCAAGAATTTCGCGGTTGCCGGCGGCTTCCTCCTGATCGCCTTCGGGCTTCAGGCGGGCGGGGCGCGGAGCTTTTTCGCGGACCCCCTGTCTTCCACCCATCCTTACTCGATCACCCATTCCTCTTCGCAAGGAGCTGAGTTTTGAGCGACGACAAGCCCAACGTTCACTATTGGCACCTCTATACCGACGACGAGGGCATCAGCCGCCAGAAGCGTTGCGCGCTCACCCGGTTCGAGCTGAAGAGCATGCAGCCGCCTGCCGCGCCGCAATGGCAGGGCGAGAAGCACCATGACGGGATGACGGTCATGGTCACGGTTCAACCGGTTGGCTGGGAAGGAACGTGGCACGAGAACCCCGCGCCGCAATGGATCATCCCGCTGTCCGGCCGCTGGTATGTCGAGAGCATGGACGGAACGCGCGTGGAAATGGGGCCGGGCGAGATTTCCTTCGGCGAGGATCAGGGCACTCGCGAACGGGATGGCCGCAAGGGGCATATGTCCGGCACGGTCGGAGACGAGCCCGCCGTGCTTATGGTCGTGCAGTTCGACACGGCTCGCGAGGAAACGACGCCGTGCCGCTTTGGCTGAAGGAGGGCGCATGAGCGAGATCGGATTCGAGACGGTCGATCCGCGCTTTGATCGCTACCGCCTCGTCAACGCGCCGGTGGAGAAGCTGGCGGAGGGTTTCCGCTGGATCGAAGGGCTCGTCTGGATGGGAGACTGGAACTGTCTTCTATTCCAGGATCTGCCGCGAGATCGCACCATGATGTGGAGCGAGGCGTCAGGCCTCTCCGTCTGGCGCTTTCCGTCCGACCAAGCCAACGGGCAGGCGAGGGATCGCGAAGGGCGCGTCATCTTCTGCTCCAACCGCTTGCGCGCCGTCGCCCGCGTGGAGCATGACGGCCGGGTCAATGTTCTGGCCGATCGGTTCGAAGGGCGGCGACTCAACTCGCCCAATGACATCGTGGTCAAAAGCGATGGCTCGATCTGGTTCACCGATCCCGTCTACGGCATTTCCAACGATTACGAGGGCACGCGGCAGCCCTCGGAAACCGCGCCGGGCGTCTACCGTCTGGAGCCCGAAAGCGGCCGCCTCGATCTCGTGTCCCTCGATTTCTCCGGGCCCAATGGCATCGCCTTTTCGCCCGATGAGCAACGCCTCTATGTGGCCGAGACGGGAGATCAGACGCAGGCATCGCCCACGCAGGTGCTGCGAGTCTTCGACGTCGTGGAGGACGGCCATACGCTGAGCGGGCTGCGCGACTTCGCCAAGGTTTCCCCCGGCTATACGGACGGGATGGCGATCGATGAAGATGGCAATATCTGGTCCAGCGCGGGCGACGGCGTGCATTGCCTGTCGCCCGAAGGCGAGCTTCTCGGGCGAATCCGCCTTCCCGCCACGGTCTCCAATCTCTGCTTCGGCGGATCGCCGCATTTGAACCGCCTGTTCATCGGCGCGAGCCACACGCTTTACGCCGTGTTCCTCAACCGGCGCGGAGCGCGCTGGCCATGAGCGGCCTCTGTATCGAAGCCATTCGGCTGCTCTGCCGCGACACAGCGGCCACCGCGCGCTTCTATGTCGATACGTTCGGTTGCGAGGAGATCGAGCGCGATTCGCTTGTCTGTGCGCTGCGCCTCGGAGCACAGCGCTTCGAACTCGGGCGGGCATCCGCTCCATCCGGGCATCCGCCCTTGTCGAATGAAACCGGGTTCCAGCATTTTGCCATACCCGTTTCCGACATGGAGGCGGCCATGGCCCGGCTCGAACGCATGGAGGGGTGGATACCCATTTCGACGGATGGGCCCGAGCGCCTGCCGGCAGCGTCCGGCGGTGTCACGGCTTTCAAGTTCCGCGATCCCGAAGGCCATCCACTGGAGTTTTTGGAATTTCCCGGTGGCTGGAAGCAGCGACCGGCAATCGCCAAGACGAGCGAGCCTTTTCTCGGGATCGATCATAGCGCCATCACCGTCAGCGACGCGGACGCCTCCATCCGCTTCTATGAGAGCCTTGGTTATCGGCTGAAGGCGCGCCAGCGCAACACGGGCGTGGAGCAAGGGCGACTGGACGGGTTCTCGCGTCCGGCGACGGTGGACGTCGTGACGCTCGAAACGGGGCAGGGCGGAGCACCGCATCTGGAGCTTCTCGCCTATGTCGATCCACCCGCAATTTCGGCTCCGGCAGTCGAAGGCTCGCCCTTCGCGACGGAACTGATCCTGTCCGGCCTGACATTCGCGTCAGCGCTCCAAGCCGATCCCGACGGGCATCGTTTCTCAAACCTGTGAAAGATCGCAGCCTGCCGTGTCGCCCTGGAAAGATTACCCACGGCATTCGTTAAGACACCATGGTCAAGACGAAGAACCCGGTGGAAAGGAATGCATTGGTCGCCGAATGGCCGTTTCCGGTCTCGGCGGCGATGGGCTCGGCCGTGCGGGCCAAGGGGATCGAGCGCGAACTGACCGCCAAGCTGCCCTGGATTTTGCGCGATCGTCTGAGCGTCGAGAGCGGCGCGATCCGACTGGCCTTCGATGCGGACGAGGATGAGGCGTTCGAGCGCGCCCGTGAGGCGGTGCAGACGGTACTGGATGGGATCGACACGCTGCCGGTGCTGCCGCGAGAGGTGGACGACATCCTGACCATTCTGCCCCGAGAGCGTCTTCGTTGGACCAAGGATGGACGTCTCCCCAGCGCAGGTACATGGACCGTGAAATTGCGAGGACGTGCGAAAGCCGTCACCTTCCACGTCTTCGACCCACGGCGGATCGAGGATATTCTGGATCGTGACCTGCCGAGCCTTTGGCGCGAGGAGGATCGAGAAGCCGCCGCAGAAGCCAGACGACGCGCAGCGGCTAAGGCTGCTTTGAAACGCTCCGCCAAAGGCACGGAGAAGAGCAGCCCATCCTTGAAAGCGACAAAGAAAGCGACCGCAAGCCGGCCTACACTTGAAGGATGGGAGGTCTTTCAAGCCGAGGGGCTTTTGCGCTGACGTCGCAGCGCAGTCGAAACAGAGGCACGTACGATGGAGGATCGTCCGGCTACAGACGATCCTCCACGCTATGATGTGTCTCAGAAGGTCGCGGTCATCGGATCGGGGCCGATGCGCCCGTCCGCCGCGTCGAGCTGCGCGATCGCTTCCATGTCGTCTGCTCCCAGCTGAAAGCCGAACACGTCGATATTCTCCGCGATGCGGCTCGGCGTCACGGATTTCGGAATGACGATCAGGCCGCTGTCGATATGCCAGCGGATGATGATCTGCGCCGGGCTCTTGCCGTGCTTCTGCGCGATGCGCGTGATCACGGGGTCGCTCAGAAGCTGGCCCTGCCCGAGCGGGCTCCAGGATTGGGTCGCGATACCTCGTTCGGCGTGAGCGTGCCGCAGGTCGCGTTGCTGAAAGCGCGGATGAAGCTCGATCTGATTGAGGACCGGAGCGACGCCGGTCTCGGAAATCAGCTGGTCGAGATGCTCCACCGTGAAGTTCGACACGCCGATGGAGCGCGCTCGCCCTTCTTCCCGAAGACGGATGAAGGCCTTCCACGTGTCCACGAACAGACCGCGACGCGGCGAAGGCCAATGGATAAGATAGAGATCGACGAAATCGAGACCGAGGCGAGACAGGCTTTCGTCGAACGCTCGCAAGGTCTGGTCGAAGCCCTGGTTCTCGTTCCAGAGCTTGGTCGTCACGAACAGCTGGTCGCGTGGAACATCGGCGCCGCGCAGGCCCGCGCCCGTACCTCTTTCGTTTTCGTAGATGGCGGCCGTATCGACATGGCGATAGCCGACCTTCAAGGCTTCCTGAACCGCGTTGGTCGCCACGTCGTCCGGCACCTGCCAGACGCCGAGACCGACCTGAGGGACCGACCGACCGTCATGGAAGGCGATCGAGCTTTGTTGTGTCATCGGACCATCTCCGAAAGGAACTACATGAAAAGCCCTGCCATGTGCCGGAATGCGGGCGACAGGGAATATGGGGGTCCAATTCGGGCGCTTCCCCGGAAAGTCGAGCAATTGGCGGAAGATTCAATCGTGGTTGGCTGTTGGATGCTTTCCGGCGCTGTCCGAGCCCTTGACCCGATCCCGCTCGCGCCTGCTATTGCGCGGACGCGCCTTGGCCGGCGAGGCGAGCGGTTTGATGGCGGACAGCTTGACGAGGTTCTTCTCAATGGCCTCATTCAAAGCGGCGACGCCGTCGCGTACCTCTTCGGCATCCGTATAGACGGTGGGAAAGCGCTGGGCGAGCCAGAGCCAAGCGGTGGCGAGATTGACGCCGTCCTCCAGTCGCTGCAGGTCGCCCGAGCGCAGCGGCGGCTTGGGCGCGGGCTTGCCCGCCGCATGAGCGCGGGCCCAGGTCAGCACCGTGTCCATGAACCAGGGATGGCGCAGCGAGACGGGAACGATCGCGTAGGCGAGACGATCGAGCAGCGGCAGCCTCACCGGGGCCAGCCGGCGCGCCTTCTCGATTTCCTCGTCCATGTCGCCGATCTTCAGGTCGGCATGGTCCATGACGATGCGCGAGCGCAGGAAGGTTAGGATCTGCGCGAGATCGTCGGTTTCCAGAAACTCGGCGGCCAGCGCGACGCTTTCCCGGTTCGGCCGCACGAAGGCCCGCCCCACAAGCTCTTTCGGCGGTGTCGTGATCGCCGCGCGAATCTTCTCGACACCGTATCCCCCGCCACCGATGACGCCGACCCAGCCCTTCTCGAACATGCCGTAGCGGCCGGCACGCCCGCCGATCTGTCGGATTTCCGAATGAAAGAGATTGCGGCGCCGCGTGCCGTCGAACTTCTCGATCGCTGCCAGAAACACACGCGACACCGGCAGATTGAGCCCCATGCCGATCGCGTCCGTGGCCACCACCACATCCGCCTCGCCGCGCCGAAAGCGGGCCGCCTCGGCCCGGCGCACTTCGGGGCTGAGCGCGCCGTAGACGGTGGCGACCGAGAGGCCGAGCGGCACGATGGCCTCGCGCAGATCATGAACGGCCGCGCGCGAAAAGGCGACCACGGCATCGCCGCGCCGGAGATCGCGCAGGGTGATCGGCTCGGGCCACGCGTCCAACTCGTTCTTGCGTTCGAGCCGGCGCACTTCCAGCGGCTCGCCCAAGACCTTGGCCAGCCGCTCGACCATGGGAATGGCGTCGGGCGAGCCGGTCATCACGACGAGATCGGCCGGCGCACCGAAAAGCGCCTGCGTCCAGGCCCAGCCGCGCTGTTCGTCGGCCAGCATCTGAATTTCGTCGATCACGCAGACATCGACGCGCCGCCCCACATCGATCGTTTCGATCGTGCGGGCGTAATGGGTGAAGTCCTCGCTTTCGTCGCGCTCTTCGCCGGTGATGAGACCGGCGCGCGCGCCGCCCTGCGTCAGCGCCTCGCGGTGTTCGTGCGCGAGCAGTCGAAGCGGCGAGAGAACCTCGGCGGTGGCCGCCTCGATGGCAAAGCGCATGGCCTCGTAGGTCTTGCCGGAATTGGTCGGCCCCGCCAGAAACAGGAGTTTGCGCTCGATCGAACGGGCCAGAGGGAAGAGGTTGGGATATCGATCATAGCCGGACGCCTCTGCAAAGCTCGCGCGGCGTCGGCTTTGCAGGCGCAGCGCGCGCATGGAGCTAAGCAGCTTGTCGAACCACTTGTTCAACGGCGGCTGCAACTCGTCCTCGTCCGGACCTTGCGCGGCGAAGACGAAACGCTCCAGATCGGCCTGCGTGGCGGCGCGCAGGAAAGCGGAGGGGTCGCCGAGGTCGGCCGTGGCCTTCTGGAACTGGGTCGAATAGCGCTCCGCGAGGGCGGTGAGACCAGCCCGTGCCTTGGCCGCCGCTTCGCTGGCCCGTTCGGCCACGAAGGCGACGCTCGGCTCGATCTCGCCATCGCGCAGGAGCTCATCGTCCGCGAGGCGCTGGTGAACGCCCTTGGGCGCGCGCAGGCGCACGAAGGCCATGAGCAGTGTTGGACGCTCGGTCGGAAAGATCGCGGCGAGCACGGGCACTTCGACTTCGAACCCGCCGAAGGAGCCGTCGCGCATCCGGCGCACCCGCACAACCTCCTCGGCGCGCGCCGAGGCGATCCGGCTGATGCGGTCGGCATCGTCCTCGTCCGGGTCCGGTGCGATTGCGCCTTCGGGGATCTGCGTCATCGCCTTGACGCGCCCGGCCGGCACCAGCCTCGCCTTGCGCTTGCCGCTGTCGTCCTTCGATCCGTCGCCGAAGGGCACCTCGAGCGTGCGCACGAGCCCCGCGCCGACGATTTCGAGGCATCGCACGAGCGAATGTCCGGTCAGGCCGGGCAACATCGAGATCGGATAGTTGGAAACTGGCTGCATCGGGAGGTCCATCAGGCGGCGGGCGGTCGATGACAGGTCACCGGATCATTCCCGGCCTGCATTAGCAGATGCGAATGGTGCGGTGCCAGAACGAACGGGCACCCTGTTCCCATCGCGCTTCGGCTTGTGGGCGCTGTCATGTAGGACGCTTACAGAGTGGAAAGCTTCCCACTAGGAAGGATGCCGGGATGACGAACAAGAGCGAACCACCTCGCGGGGGTCAGGAAGAGACCGTGAAGCAGAAGTCCGAGCGCCTGAAGGCCGCTCGTCTGCAGGCGGAGCAGAACAAGGACGCCCGGATCGAATGGGCCAATCGAAAGGCGGCGGCACGCCGGAAGGCGCTGGGCGACGGCAAACCCTGATCGCCGTCGCGGTGGCAGCGACGTCAGGTCGCAAGGTGCTTTCCGGGATTTTCGCGTTGCGCAAAACCCATAGGAGGAAACCATGACGAACGACATCGCCATCCAAGCCCGCCGCCGCGAAATTGCCGCCGAGCATGTGCTCTTTAAGCTGATCGAATATGTCGAGATGCGTCAGCCGGGGCTTCTCGACCATATCGAAGGCAGCCTCAGCCATCTCGGCGACCCCGCCCGCGACGACACCAAGGATGACGAGGCCGTGAGGGAGATCGCTCGGCGCATGATCACCGGCGCGAGGCGCGAGATCGCCTCCTGACCTAGACCTCGCGGACGCTGTCCGGGTCAGGGTCTTCTGCCGGTGGGGTCGGGGCCTTGGACCTGTGACCCGTCAGCAAGCCCAACGCCATCGCCAGCAACGCGATGGCGAGCACCATCGTCGCCTTGGCGGCCAGCCAGTTCCATAGGCGCTGCGGGTGCGCCCACCAGCCATAAACGGCCGCACCACCATCCCGCAGGCGGCCGTCCCGCATTCCCGTCCAGTTGCGATCGGGCCAGTACGCGTCCACCATGCGGCCGAACCGAACCGCCGACAATCCGCCGCCGCTCATCTGGCCGACACCCGGCGCTTCCCGCCATGCCAGGATCGCGGCCGTCCAGCCGACGGTGGAGCCGACGAACCAGGCATCGCGATCATCGTCGCTGGTGCCGGTCTTGCCCCAGACGGCAGCCGCGTGCTTGCGCCCGCGCGCTGCCGCCGCGCTGCCGCCTGCCGATGTCGGCTGAAACAGCGCGGCGCGCACGGCATTGGCCGTGTCGGGCGCAAGCACCCGACGCCCTTCGTCCGGCTCCTCGAAGGTCAGCAAGCGCCCGCCCGTGCCCGTCGCGGCCACGATCACCTGCGGTCGCAGGAGACGGCCGCCATTGCGAAAGGCCGTATAGCCGAGGGCGACGTCCATCGGATTGGAATGAACGCCGCCGGTCGCGATCAGGAGAGGATTATCGGGCGCGTGCCAGCCGAAGGCCGTGACGCGTTGCGTTGCCAAAGCGGGCTCGCGCGCCGCGATGGACACGAACGGCCGGTTGCAAGAGTATTTCAGGTAGGTCTCCAGCGTCAGCCCGCTGCGGCAGGCGCCGTTGGGCTCGGCTGGGTTGTAGCCTTTCAAAGGCGCGGTGGACCAAGTCTTGGGCATGTCGCCCGCGTGTTCGAGAGCCAAGGAATAAAGCAGGGGCTTGGCGATAGAGCCGATCGATCGGTTGGCGCGCCAGGCGGGGTTCCAGCTCGACGTGGAATAGGTGCCGCCCGAGATCGCCAGAACCTGCGCCTGCGGCCCCAGCACGACGCCCGCCATCTCGGCATCCTTGGGCGGCTTGGCTGTGGCCTGATCGGCCAGTGCCTGCAATTCGGGATCGAGTGTCAGGAAGATCCGCGTGGCCTCGCCGGTGAGCCCACGTTCGGCGAGTTGAACCGCCGCGAAATCGCGCACGCGGCGGTATTCGATCGGCCTCAGGGTCGCAAGCAGCGTCTCATGCGGCGGGCGCGACAGGGTGCCCTTGCGCAGGACGCGCGTCACCTTGGCCTGCGCTGCCGTTGCTTCGGCCGGCGTCACCAGCCCGAGCGCCAGCATCTTGGCGAGCACGCGGTCGGCGGCGTTGGCTGCGCTCGCAGCCTCGGCCATGTCTTCCTTGAACGGCTGGCGGTTCATCGGTTGCGGCAACATGCCGACAAGCGTCGCCGCTTCCATCGCGTCGAGATCACGCGCGGGCTTGCCGAAATAATAGCGCGCGGCCGGATCGAAGCCGATAATGCCGTTCCCAAGCGGGGCGATGTTCAGATAGATCGTCAGAATTTGGCGCTTGTCGCGCAGGGCTTCGATCGCCAGCGCGACATGCCATTCGCGCAATTTGCGCAGGAGCTTGCCGGGCGCAGCGTAACCAAGCAGCCGTTCGTCGTTCAGGAACAGCGTGCGCGCGACCTGCTGGGTGATCGTGCTGCCGCCGCCCGGAAAACCCGGCAGAAGCGAGCGCAGGACGGCGAGATCATCGACGCCGCGATGGCCGAGAAAGCGCTCGTCCTCGCTGGCGACGACCGCCGACAGAAGCGCCTCGGAAAATCCCGTCGGCCCGACCGCGTCCGGGCAGAGAAGACGATCCGTTTTGCCGCCCGTTTCGCCGGGCCGGGGCTCGGCTTCGAAAACCGTCGTGACCTGACAGGCGTCCAACATGGCGTCGAGCTGTCGGACATCCGGCAAACTGGACGACACGACGAGGCCGGCGCCGGGAATGGCGATCAGAAGCAGCGCGCCCAGAAGCGCCAATGACAGAGCGATGGTGATACGGCGGCTGGCAAGCTTGGGGAAACGCAAACGACACTCCTGCGAACCCAGGATGCGGCTCTGCCGATGGGAAGCGTCCGCGCCTGCTCACGGTGATGTCAGATGGAGAGGCGCGGAGGCTTTCGCAACTGTTCTTAGAAGGCGAGGCATACCGCCCGAGCGCGATCAGTTGTCGTTGAACTCAGCCGGCAGGTCGCCATGGCGCCCCAGCAGGATCGGCTCTTCCAGCACTTCGCCCGTGTCCGTATCGATGGTCTGCTGAATGGCCACCACACCCGACACGCGGGCGGCGTCGCGCTCTGCCCGGCTGATGGCTTCCTGAGCGGTCTTGAAGTCCATCTGTCGGCCGGCCACGAGGCGTTTGCCCTGCCGTTCGAACTGCTGGACGATGAACAGCGTCTTGGCGGGCATGGCGCATCCGGTCGGGTTGAGATCGTGAGCCGCAACTATCCCGCTTCCGAAGGTGGGCGCAACGGCCAAGTGTCTTGCCATCGCGAAGCATTCCCGGCGGTCCGCATCGCGCGAACCGCCGGGATCGGTGTCAGGCCAGCCCTTCTTCGCGCAGCGCCTGCTGCACACCGGCACGTGCCGAAACGGCTGCCTTGAAGCGGGCGATGTTTTCGAAAGCCGACATGTCGAGCTTCAGCCGGTCGGCCCAGCTCAGCACCGTGAAGGCATAGGCGTCGGGGGCGGTGAAGCTTTCGCCCATCAGATAGGTTTTGCCGGCGAGCGCTTCGTCCAAGAAGCCGAAACGCTTGGCCAGAAGCTCCTTCTGAATCTCCTTGGTGGCATCGGGCGTATTGGGCTTGAAAAGCGGGCTGAACTGCTTGTGAAGCTCGGTCGCGATGAAGGCGAGCCATTGCTGCGCGCGGTAGCGCTCGACCGTGCCCGCCTGCGGCATCAAGCGCGCTTCCGGCTTATGGTCCGCCAGATACTGAACGATCACCGACGCCTCTGTGAGGACGGGGCCTTCTCCGATGTCGAGCGCGGGGACATAGCCGTTCGGATTGACGGCGAAATAGTCCGCGCCATCGTCCAGCTTCTTCTGGATCAGATCGACCGAGATCAGATCGACCGGCAGACCCGCCTCGCAGGCGACGATATGGGGCGCGAGCGAGCAGGCGCCTGGCTTGTAATAGAGCTTCATCCGATCAGTCTCCGATGGGGATCGCTACGGCTTCATGGCACGAGGCCACGAGCCGCGCAGCTAGGCCGAAGGAGACGGATCGTCAACGAGGCGTGGACCGCATGGGCGTTGGATGGCCTAGAGGCGGCGAAGGAGCCGCATTGAAGCCCCTTCGCTTGTCCTGTCAGATTGTTCGACTGCTTAGAAAGGAGAATCCGGGTAGTAGAATTCCTGGGCGTTGTCCTTCGTCACGAGCGTGGCGTCGAGAATGTATTTCCCGCGCACCGGGTTCTGGTCGAAAAGGCCGGCGGCGGTCAGGTCCATGGCGGTCGCGATCATGGCGGGGGGATAGAGCACGTCCACCGGCACCATCTTGTCGCCGTCCGCCACACGCTTGATCATGTCCTTCATGCCCGCGCCGCCGACCACGAACTGGATGTCCTTGCGGCCGGACTGCTCGATCGCCTCGAGAATGCCGACCACCATGTCGTCGTCCTGCGCCCAGACCGCGTCGATCTTGGGGTATTTGGCGAGATAGTCCTGCATCACCTTGAAGGCGTCGTCGCGCGACCAGTTGCCGAACTGGCGGTCGAGCACCTTGATCTTTGAACCCGCGATGCCCTCGTCGAAGCCCTTCTGCCGCTCTTCGTCGATCACGATGGGCAGACCGCGAATGACCACGACGTCGCCGCCATCCTTCATCCGGTCCTTGATATATTCGCCTGCGACCTTGCCCAGCTCCAGATTGTTGCCGGCGACATAGAGATCCTGAATCGCAGGGTCGGAGAGGGCGCGGTCCACGACGGTGACGAACACGCCGCCGTCCTTGACCTGACGGATCGGATCGGTCAGCTCATCGGAATTGTGCGGCAGCGTCACCAGCGCGTCGATGCCTTGGGCCGTCAGGTCTTCCAGCGCGTTGGCCTGCGCCGCGCCGTCCGGCGAGGTCTTCAAAATGATCTCAAGGCCCGGATAGCGCTCCTTCAGTATCTTGGCTTCACGCTCGGCATGGTAGACCACGCCGCCGGTCCAGCCGTGATCGGCGGCCGGGATCGAGACGGCCATGACCTTCTTCTCCTGCGCCAGCGCGATGGTCGCGGCGGACAGGGCAGCGAGCGCGGCAAGGCTCGCGACGATACGTTTCATTGTGGGTCTCCTCCCGATTCCTGGGCCTTCTTTTCCGTTGCGCGTGGCCGGCCCCGGTTTGGCCGCGCGCCGATATCCCCGCCTCAGCGACGGGCGAGCGAGCGCTGGATCAGCATCGCTACGATGATGATCGCGCCTTGGACCGCGCCGATGAGGTATTCGCTGACGAGGCTCGACAGGACCATGATATTACCCACGAGCTCCAGAATGAGCGCGCCGCAGACCGTGCCCCAGATCCGGCCGACGCCGCCGCGCAGCGCCGTGCCTCCGATGACGACGGCCGTGATGGCCTGAAGCTCCCAGAGAAGGCCCGTCGTGGCGGTGGCCGCGCCCAGGCGCGGCACGTAGACGAGTACCGCAATGGCGACGCACAGGCCCTGGATGATGTAGGTGATCGTGCGGACGCGATCGACCTTGATGCCGGAATAGCGCGCCACGTCCTCGCTGGAGCCCACCGCCATCACATGGCGGCCAAAGCGCGTGCGATAGAGCACGAAGGCGCCCAGCGCGGCGACAACGAGGATGACGACGACAGGGATCGGCACGCCGAAGAGATTGCCGAAATAGATCGGGCGATAGGCGGCGCGCAGGTCGCGCGAGGCCATGGCGATGGAGCCACCCTCGGCCAGCCAGATCGTCAAGGCGCGGAAAATGCCCATCGTTCCGAGCGTCACGATGAAGGGCTCGATGCGCCCGAGCGTGACGATCAGCCCGTTCGCCAGCCCGCACAGCGCCCCGACCCCGAGCGCCATGGCCATGGCGAGCGCGATCATCCCCGCCGCGCCCTCCACGGGCGCGGCGTTGAGGAAAAGGATCATCGTGCCGGCAACGAAGGCCGCCATGGAGCCGACCGACAGGTCAAGCCCGCCCGCCGAGATGACGAAGGTCGCGCCGATTGCCACGATCGCGATGAAGGCCGAGCGCGTGATGACATTGGTGAGATTGTCGATCCCGAGAAAGTTCGGGTTCAGCAACGCGCCGAAGATGAGCAGCGCGGCCAGCGCGACGAAGGGCGCAACCGCGCGCAAATCGATCTCGCGGCGCGGCGCTTGGGTCTGTGCCGGCGTGGTGGCGGCGTCGCTCATAGGCTCGTTCCCTCGGCCGCGAGCGCAGCCTCTTCCTCGCCGGCGCCGGTCGCCAGCATCACGATGTCACGCTCGGTCATGGACGCGCCCGAAACCTCACCCGCGATCACGCCCTCGCGCATCACGAGGATACGGTCGCACAGGCCGATCAACTCGGGCATCTCGGAGGAGATGACGATGACCGATTTTCCTTCTTCGGCCAGCCGCGCGATGAACCGATAGATCTGTTCCTTGGTGCCGATATCGATGCCACGTGTCGGCTCGTCGATGACGACGATGCGGGGGGCCAGCAGCATCATCTTCGCCAGAAGAAGTTTCTGCTGATTGCCGCCGGACAATTGCCCGGCCAGGAGATCACGCCTTCGCGCGCGAATATCGAACTCGCGGAAGGCCTCGCTCAGCGCGTCTTCCTCCTGAGCCGCGCTGAGAAGTGGGCCGCGCGTGAAGCGATCCAGCGCCGCCAGCGTCAGGTTGGTGCGCAGCGACTGCTGAAGGAGGAGCCCTTTGCCCTTTCGATCCTCGCTGAGATAGACGATGCCGGCATCCATGCTGGCGCGCGCATCGCGAAATCGAACGGGACGCCCGTCCAATGTGACGGACCCTTCAGACGGACGAAGACCGAGCAATCCCTCCAGAAGCTCCGTGCGTCCAGCGCCCACAAGCCCAGCAAATCCGAGGATTTCGCCCCTCTGCAGCGTAAAGCTCGCCGAGCGGACATAGCCCGGCACACGGATATTCTGGGCCTGGAGAACCGGCGCGCCTGCGGCCGGCGCGATGCGGTCGGGATATAGCTTCGATACGTCGCGCCCGACCATCAGCCGGGCCATGTCGGCCGGCTCCAGCATGGCGGCATCCTGCGTGCCGACGAGCCGCCCATCGCGCAGCACCGTCACGCGATCGGCGATCCGCTTCACCTCGGGCAGTCGGTGCGAAATATAGAGAACGCCGACACCGCGCCTGCGAATCTGTTCGATGACCGCCAGCAGGGCTTCGGTCTCATGCGGCGTCAGCGAGGCGGTCGGCTCGTCGAAGATCACAACGCGATGGGGGACATTGAGCGCGCGGGCAATCTGCACCAGCTGCCGCTGCGCGATGGAGAGCGAACGGACACTGACACGCGGGTCGATCGCCGCGCCGAGCCCGGCCAGTGCCTCGGCGGCGGAGGCGTTCATCGCTCGGTCGTCCAGCACCAGTCCCTTTCGGACTTCCCGTCCGAGATGGATGTTCTGCGCAACGGTGAGATCGGGCGCGAGCAGGATTTCCTGATGAACGAGAACGATGCCGCGCGCTTCGGCTTCCGCCGGGCTACCAAGGCGCACTGGCGCGCCTTCGATCAGAACACGCCCGGCGCTTGGCTGGAGATGGCCGGCGAGGACTTTCATGAGCGTGGATTTGCCCGCGCCGTTCTCGCCGATAATGGCCTGAACTTCGCCGGGGCGGAGATCGAAGCTGATGTCCTTCAGCACCTCCACCGGGCCGAAGGATTTCGCCAGGCCTTCGACCGCAATGGCTGGGGTGGGCGAACCTGACCGGGACGCAGCGAGCGCGCTCAACAGAACCGCGCTCCGCCAAGCAGCACATGCGTGCTTCCGCGACCGCGCGCAGCGCCGCCGCTCCCCTCCCGAAGCCTTGACATTCACCGTTCCTCCCCGGCGCGAGCGGCCACTCCCATAACCACCCGACAAGCTGCGATGCAGCCGTGAGTTACGTAAATCAGAATTCGACGGGGAAGCAAGTCGTCCCAACGCCATGCACTGGGACTTCGCGGCGTGCAACACGAAGGCTTGATGACGATCAGCCTGAGGTGAGCGATTGGCCCGCGATCCCGGCTATCACGCCAGCATGGGACTCGGGGTGAAAGCGAAAGACGCCGAGCGGACCCGGCGTCTTTCGAACGGATGTATCAGGCGGCTTTCGCCTCGGGGCCGGCGGCCGGGCCACCGCGCCAGCCCAGAGCGGGAGCGACATGTTTCAGGATGCTCTCGATGACGTGAGCATTATAGGCGACGCCCAGCTGGTTCGGCACGGTCAGAAGCAGCGTGTCGGCCTCGGCGATCGCCTCGTCGGCTCGCAGCTGCTCGACCAGTCGATCCGGCTCCGCCGCATAGGAGCGCCCGAACACGGCGCGCATATTGTCGATCACGCCGACCTGATCGGCCCCGTCGCCGCGACCGAAATACGCCCGATCCTGATCGTTCACCAAGGCGAAGATCGAGCGCGACACCGAGACGCGCGGCGTCCTCGCATGGCCGGCTTCCTTCCAGGCCTCGCGATAGGCCCGGATCTGCCGCGCCTGCTGGACATGGAAGGGCTCGCCGGTCTCATCGGCCTTGAGGGTCGAGCTTTGCAGGTTCATGCCCTGTTGAGCGGCCCAGATGGCCGTCGCGTCCGAGGCCGAGCCCCACCAGATGCGCTCGCGCAAGCCCTCCGAATAGGGCTCGAGCCGCAGAAGACCGGGCGGATTGGGAAACATCGGGCGCGGGTTCGGCTGGGCGAAGCCTTCGCCCTTCAACAGCTCGAGCAACACTTCAGCATGGCGACGGCCCATATCGGCGTCGCTTTCGCCGGGCGCTGGCTGGAAGCCGAAATGACGCCAGCCGTCCACGACCTGCTCGGGCGAGCCCCGGCTGAGGCCAAGCTGCAGGCGCCCGCCCGCGATCAGATCGGCCGAGCCCGCATCCTCCGCCATGTAGAACGGGTTCTCGTAGCGCATATCGATGACGCCGGTACCAATCTCGATGCGGCTCGTCTTCGCGCCGACGGCCGCCAGGAGCGGGAAGGGTGAGGCGAGCTGACGCGCGAAATGATGGACTCGAAAATACGCGCCGTCCGCGCCCAGTTCCTCGGCTGCGACCGCGAGATCGATGGACTGCAGCAGCGTGTCGGCGGCCGAGCGGGTGCCC
Organism: Aureimonas sp. D3; assembly: GCF_001463805.1. Lineage (NCBI taxonomy): Bacteria > Pseudomonadati > Pseudomonadota > Alphaproteobacteria > Hyphomicrobiales > Aurantimonadaceae > Aureimonas > Aureimonas sp. D3. The sequence continues at coordinate 54,090 of NZ_BBWM01000070.1, forward strand.
GAATGCGGGGAGGGCGACCAGTGGCCGAAGGACAGGAAGCCGAGCTTCTTCATGGGAAATTCCTCATCTCGTTGGATCGGGCATGGGAAGCGCCGCTTCAGGAGGTTCCGCCCCGAATGGGCATCCGTTCCCGTCTCGACCCGACCGGTTCGAACTCCAACATACGTTGCCGGACACGTGGAGATAATGTTCATCCCTGGCGAAGCAGTGTTCGACAGACTTGAACGATACCGCGGTCAGACCCACGCTGGGATCGACACGGTCGAGCTATCCGCGAAGCCGCCAGTCGGACCCTGTCAACTCGCGAGAATGCGTGGCCTTCGCATATGCAGCGCCTCGCTCAATCGTGTTGTCAGGGGGCGCTCCAACATCACGTACACCAATGCCGCGCCGACGAGAGACGCTGCCGTGGCCAGTGCCATGTATGTCCAAGGGTTCTGGATCCCCAGTCGAGCGGCCGCGAGCGCCACCAGATTGATGGAGAAGGGATGCGAGAGATACAAAGCGAAGGAGGCGTCTCCGCCGAACACCAGGACGCGTTTGAGAAGGCTTGGGGCAGCTTGGTTCTTCTGGGCTATCAGCGCAGGGCCAGCGCACATCACAAGCGCGGGAAGGCCGATCCAGATGGCTCTCAATCCATATTGGAAGGCGAGACCGGCAAATTGCATCAATGCTAGAAGCGCGCAGCCACCGGCGAAAACCGCCCATCCTTTTGCAGCCGACAAGCGGACCCCACGCGCACGCAGTTCCGCCAAGCCAATGCCATAGACGAATTCGAGGACGATCGAGTTCGACCAGAATGCCATTGGCCCAGATTGGAAATGAACGATCAGAGGAGAAAGTCCCAGAAGCGTCACCGCGCCTAGGATGATCGACAGCCCGACCTTCCTGCTGAAAAACAGCCCGATGCAGAACACAACGTAAAACAGGACCTCGAACTGCAGCGTCCAGCCCAGAATCATCACGGGGTAGAATTGCCCATAGGGGTTTTCGACCGGGAAGAAGAGGAAGGATCCCAAGACATGCCAGGGGTCGATGGCCGCATGGCTGATATGTCCCGCAAACAACCAGATGGCCAGAAGCATACAGACAGTGGCCCCCCAATAGGGAGGCACAATGCGAATGAGGCGGCGTACGATGAAATTCCCCGGAGCCCCATTCACGCCGAACCGATCGCGACACAGGTGGTACATGATGAACCCACTGATCACGAAAAACACGTCGACGCCCGCCCCCCAGTAAACGGGGGTGATCGGAGCGAAGCCCGATAGATTGAGAAAGCGCTGCTCCGAAGCTTCGTGCTGGACGTGGCTGATCAACACCATCATCGACGCTATGAATCGAAGGATCTGAAGCTCGTAGATGGTCTTGTTCATTCCAGCACCGATCCATTGTCAGGCGTGAGCCGCGCCAGGGCCATTCCTTGCGCCCGTCGATAGCAGATATCGAAGATTCTGGTAGGGAGGATCGTTTTGCGACCGTATGGAGAGGTCGCAAATCCTCCGAATGGATCGTCCGCCCCGATTTGTCGTCAGCGCCAGCCAGACCGGAATCGCCGGGGGTCGAGAGCCGGCCAGGGTCTCATTCAAAGGCGTCCGAGGTAGCTTGGGAACCGAATGTCGGGAACCGGGTGTTGGGAATAGCGACCTCGTATCAAGCGAAACCGCATGGGACAAAGTGCGATCGTCAATAGCGCGCGGCGGACCCCGACAGCGAAATTCGGCAATACCGTCCTTTGGTATATATGGATTAGATGATTTCAGGCAGCGACCGAGACCGCAGGCGCGTTATGACCATCAAAGACCCCTTGGCATCCGGTTTGAGGTTTGAATTGGGCGCCCCGTGCTCTGTGCTGATGGTCGGTCCGTCATGGTGAGCGTTCGCCAGCCCACAGCCGGCACTGGCCTTGATGGCGCTGCCAACGCCTTCTTGGAGCAGGGCATCTTCAAGCTGCTGATCGTCCTGTCGATCATCCAGTTCAGCGGCGCTTGGTACTGGGGCGGATTCAATGCTGCCTCGGCTTCGCTGGAAGGTCAGCAGATGTTCGGAACGCCGTTCCGATATCTGCTCTGGGGAAGTATATCCCTGGCTTCTTTCGTCTTCTTGCTGCGTGATTCGTACCGGATTCCGCTGCGGGCGCTTCTACCCTTTATTCCGTTTCTGGCGGTGGGGACCGTATCCGGGCTCTTGGGTGAAAATCTCCTGATCTCGGTCAGATCGATCACCTTCTGGTTGTTGATGTTCTTCAGCGCCTTCGTTTCGGCTGCCATGCTGAAACCCAGAACAATCGCATTCGTTCTCACCTACACGCTGCTGCTGCTGGTGCTCGCGTCCATCGCGATGTCCATTCTCAATCCAGCCGTTGGCGTCTCTGCCTATGGTGGCGAGATGGTTTGGGTTGGCGTTTTCACGCAGAAGAACACGTTCGGCTATCTGGCCATGTGCGGCTTCCTTTGCGCCTATGCGTTCCATCCGACGATCGGAAGGATGCGCACAGCGCTTTTGGGAATTGGTTCGGCTCTCTGCCTCGTCATGTCCGGATCGATGGGGGCGCTCTCCATCGCGATTGGCGCGATCTCCTACATGGCTTTGATCATGGCAATCCTGCGCGCGCGCGTCACGACGCCGATCGCGTCGACGCTCATTATCGTCAGCGTGGCGGCTCTTGTCGCGTTCGTCCTGATCTACTGGACCGACATCACACAGTCCTTGGGACGGGATCCAACCTTGACTGGGCGAACCGTGATCTGGTCGGCCTATCTCAAGGAAGCCTACAAGAACTGGTTCATAGGGCTGGGGCCCGGGTCCTTTTCAGGCGAGTCTCGCACCGTCATGACCCTTTTCTACATGCTGGAAGAGTTGGGTACGATCCGGCAGCCTCACAACGCCTATATCCTGGCATTCGGCGAGGGGGGTATTCTCGGATTGACCGCTTACGTGTCAGCCCTCGCATACATGGCATTCGTCGCTCCGTTCCGGCATCGCACAACGGAATCTGCCATATGCGCGATGTTTGCTTTCGCGATCCTCCTCGCCAGCATCTCCGAAGGGCGAGGCGTGTTCAGCTCCACGGTCGAAGGGTACCTTCTTCTGGTGTTCCGGACGCTATCCGTTCGTTCTGTCGGCTTGGGCTACATCTACGGTAACAGACGGCTCTGAACTGCCAAGCAGGCCGTGAAGAGATCGCAGCGGTCATGTGCGCTGTATGAGGGTGGGCTCGATACCACCCGTTAATCGGGATCGACCTGTTGCGAGTATGGGTGCCGCCGGGGCGCGGCGGCGGCGCTGTCGGCGCGGGTCTGCCAGAGGTCGGCGTTCCAACTGACGACACAACTTGCACCGCCAATCCCTGATGCTCGACGGCAACCTCCGTCTCGGCGCGGAACGCCATCGCTGCGGCTTGGCCGCCGGCGGCGCTGAGATAGGTCATCAAACCGCCAGACGCGAGCCCCTGCGCTTCGGCGACATGCCGGGAGAGGGTGGCACCCTCATCAGGTAGCTGGACGCCGCAACGGCGTCCAACGGTGCCGCGCTCGGCCAGAGCACGAAAAGAGCTGCGCGTCGCCCAGAAAGGCCGCCGTGAGGCCGTCCAAGATCGCGCGGCGGCCAGGCACGGTGGTCCGGCGCACGCGTCTTGCAAGCGCCGCCAGCCGCGCAAGCTTCGACGCCCCAAGCATCCGTTCGGTGAGGGGCACGTTCGCGATCTCGGGCGTTTCGCTCGGCAGCGCCTCGATGTCCTCGATCTCGCGGCAGGTGATCCCGACAACCTCGGCTGCGATTTGCCCTTTTGCCGCCCTCGGGAGCTTGTGGATCTTGATGGGGGCCGCCGGCAAGCCCTGCCGAGGCCGATTGCCATGTCTCCTCGGGGCACTGTGCAACGCCTTTGCGCGATTGGCCACCACCATCGGGGTCTCGAGATCCTGTTTTCCGATCGCCCCTAAAAGTCAGTTGACAAATATCGAGGCACGTCCACAAATAAGGCAATCCGCTGTTGCGGTCAGGTGTCCCTTATAGCGGACAATGTAGGAGAAAATGGCAATGGATGTGAAGGCAGTAGTTCTCGGGCTTATGGCGACCGCCTCCGTCGCTCTTTTCCCCGGTGCCGCGTCGGCGGCGAAGCTCGACGACGTCCTGGCACGCGGAAAGCTCGTCGTCGGCACCGGCTCGACGAATGCGCCCTGGCACTTCAAGGACGCGTCGGACACGCTTCAGGGCTTCGACGTCGACATGGCTAAGATCGTTGCCAAGGCTTTGTTCGGCGACGCGGAGAAGGTCGAGTTCGTCAACCAGTCCTCCGATGCGCGCATCCCCAACATCACGACCGGCAAGGTCGATATGACCTGCCAGTTCATGACCGTGACCGGTGAGCGTGCCCAGCAGGTCAACTTCACCATTCCGTACTATCGCGAGGGCGTTGGCCTGATGCTGAAGGAGGGTGGCCAATACGCCGACTACGCCGCGCTGAAGGCGGCCGGCTCGTCCGTCACGATCGCCGTTCTTCAGAACGTCTATGCCGAAGAGCTCGTCCATAAGGCGTTGCCCGAGGCGAGCGTCGATCAGTACGAGTCGCAGGACCTTCTCTACCAGGCACTTCAATCGGGCCGCGCGGATGCGGCCGCCACCGACCAGTCGTCCATCGCCTGGTACGTCACGCAAAACCCCGGACAGTACAAGGATGCCGGCTACGGCTGGAGCCCGCAGACCTATGCCTGCGCCGTCGCCAAGGGCGACCAGGACTGGCTGAACTTCGTCAACACGGCCCTGCACGAGGCGATGACGGGCGTCGAGTTCGACACCTATGCCGCCTCGTTCAAGAAGTGGTTCGGCAAGGATCTGCCGCCTCCGGCGATCGGCTTCCCCGTCGAGTTCAAGTAATCACCTGAGCCGGCGGTCTGGGCTACTGCGCCCGGACCGCCTCGCCCCAAACGCCGCAAACGAGCGATCCCGATGGGATACACCCTCAATTTCGACGCCGTCTGGCGGAACTTCGACGACCTCCTGCGGGGGCTCGGCCTCAGCCTCGTGCTGGCCTTCGTGGCGATCGGCATCGGCTGCGCGCTCGGCCTCGTCCTCGCCTTCGGGCGCATCAGCCGGTCGCGGGTCCTGTCGGTTCCGGCGAGCGCCTATATCACGCTGTTCCGCAACCTGCCGCTCCTGGTGATCGTCCTCTTTTCCTTTTTCGCGCTGCCTCAACTCGGGCTGCGGCTGTCGAAAGGGAACTCTTTCGTCCTGGCGCTGGCGCTCTATTCGGCGGCCTATCTGGCCGAGGTCTTTCGGGGCGGGCTCCTCGGAGTGCCCAAGGGTCTTCGTGAGGCGGGCCTCGCCATCGGTCTGACGGAAGGACAAATCCGCCGCCGCATCATCCTGCCTGTCATGTTCCGCGCGGTCCTGCCCGCGCTTGGGAGCACCTTCATCGGGCTCTTCAAGGACACCTCGCTCGCGGCCGCCATCGCCGTGCCCGAACTCACCTTCGAGGCGCGCAAGATCAATGTCGAGACCTTCCGCGTGATCGAGACCTGGATCGTGGCAAGCGGGCTCTATATCGCGACCTGCTCGATCCTGGCCGCCCTTTTGCGCCGCGTCGAAGCGCGGCTCGCCGTTTCGAGGTAAGGCCCTGTGAACGCTCCTCCCTCCTTCTTCGAGATCGTCTGGATCGCTCGCTGGCCGCTTCTCTACGGCCTCGGCACCACGGTCGCCATCTCCCTCGCGGCCATCCTCGGCGGCACGGTGCTCGGCACCGGCCTTGGCCTCGCTCTCACCTACGGCAACCGTGCGGTGCGCTTCCTCGCCCGCGTCTACACCGACGTGATCCGGGGCACGCCCGTCCTCGTCCTGGTACTCGCGAGCTTCTACATCCTCGGCACGGTCGGGCTGGATCTCACCGCCTTCCAGGCTGGTGTCCTGGCATTGACGCTGTTCTGCGCTTCGCATGTCGGCGAGATCACGCGCGGCGCGCTCCAAACCCTGCACAAGGGACAGACGGAAGCGGCGAAAGCCATCGGCCTGACCTTCGGGCAGACCTTTCGCTACGTCCTCGGACCGCAGGCGCTGCGCCTCGCTCTGCCGCCGCTGATCAACACGGCGGCCGAGATGGTCAAGGCCTCGACGCTCCTATCGGTGATCGGGGTCGCCGAGCTGCTCCTGCGCACACAGGAGGTCATCAGCCGCGCCTTCCACAGCCTCGAGTTCTACCTCCTCGCCGGGCTTCTCTACTTCCTCGTCAACTTTGCCATCGAGCGTCTCGGCCGGTACGTCGAGCGCCGCGTGAGCCTCGCGTGAAAGGCGCTTCCATGACCGCGAATCTTCTGGAAATCCGGGATCTGCGCAAGAGTTACGGTCCGGTCGAGGTGCTGAAGGGCGTCGACTGTGACGTGAAGCCCGGCGAGGTGATCTCGATCATCGGCTCGTCGGGCTCGGGCAAGACCACGATGCTGCGTTGCGTCAACGTGCTGGAGGAGTTCGAGGGCGGCACGATCCGCATCGACGGGGAGGAGATCGGCTTCTCCACCCAGAACGGCAGACGCCAGCGCAAGAGCGAAAAGGAGATCGCCCGCCAGCGCGCGCTGACCGGCATGGCCTTCCAGCAGTTCAATCTCTTTCCGCATATGACGGCGCTGGAGAACGTGACGCTCGGCCTGACACTGGTGCGCCGCATGGGCCGCGACGAAGCGCGGGCGCTGGGCGAGACATGGCTCGACCGCGTTGGCCTCCTGGCCCGCAAGGACCACTATCCCTCCAAGCTCTCGGGCGGCCAGCAGCAGCGTGTGGCGATCGCGCGCGCCATCGCCATGAGCCCGCGACTCATGCTGTTCGACGAGGTGACGTCCGCGCTCGATCCCGAACTCGTCGCCGAGGTGCTGCAGGTCGTGCGCTCGCTCGCCGAGGACGGCATGACCATGCTTCTCGTCACCCACGAGATGCGCTTCGCCTACGAGGTGTCGAGCCGCGTCATCTTCATGAATGGCGGCCGCATCGGCGAGGAAGGAAATCCGCGCGAGATGTTCGCTGCTCCCAGGACCGAGCGTCTTGCCGCCTTCCTCCAATCCTCCCGTTTCAACTGACAGAACAGGACACGACGCATGACCCTCAAGCGCTACGGAGCCGGCGAGACCGGCGCCGGCGGCAAGCCGCTGCCCTTCGCCCGCGCGGTGGAAGCCGACGGCTGGCTTTACGTTTCCGGCCAGGTCGCCATGGAGAATGGCGAGATCGTGCCGGGCGGCATCGTCGAGCAGACCCACAAGACCATGGCGAACGTCATCGCCATCCTGACCGAGGCCGGATACGGGCTGGAGGATGTGGTGCGCGTCGGCGTCTGGCTGGACGACCCCCGCGACTTCTGGAGCTTCAACGGCGTCTACGCCCAGTATTTCAAGGACCACCCGCCGGCCCGCGCCTGCGTTCAGTCCTCCATGATGGTGGATTGCAAGGTCGAGATTGACTGCGTGGCCTTCAAGCGGAAATAAGCGCGGGATCGAGCATCGGAGACAAGGGATGGACAAGCGCGTGGAGGAGACCGTCAACCGGCGAGCCCGTGGGCTCGATCGGGCCTTCGACATCCTCGACGCCTTGCGCGAGGCGGGCCGTCCGCTCCGTCCCAACGAGATCGCGGCCGCCATGGGCGCGCCGCGATCGACCATCTACGAGATCGTCGCCGCACTCGTGAAGCTCGACGTCCTGGAAGCGGCCGATACGGAGGGGCGCGTTTTCCTGGGTCGCCGCCTGTTCCTCTACGGCCAGGCCTATGGCGATCATTCCGACCTGCCGAGCCGCGTCTCGATGGTGCTTGATCGCCTTGCCGCCGAAACGCAGGAGACCGCCCAGTTCTGTCTCCTCGACGGAAACAAGTACACGGTCGCGATGATGCGCGAAGGCTCACGGCCCTTCCGCATCTCATCGAGCGTCGGCGAGCGTACGCCCATTCCTTGGACCGCCTCCGGCCGCCTTCTGCTCGGCCACCTCAGCGAAGACGAAATTCGCGCCATGGTGCCTGCCGAAGATTTCCAATTGCCCTCCGGCGAGTGGCTTTTACCCGAAGAGTTCGCAAGGCAGGCCCGGAAGGCCGTTGCGGAAGGGCATTTCACCTTCGACTCCATCGTGGACAGCTACACGCATTGCTTCGCGGTGCCGATCACCCGACCAGACGGCACGGCAGCGGCCACGCTCTGTCTCGTCGCGCCCAAGGCCGATGCTCTTCGCAATCACGCGGACTATCTGGCCAAGCTCGCTCTCGCCGCCGCGGCGCTCGAACCCTCCTTCGCCTGACGAAGCCGCCAGCCTCAGAACCGTAGACAGCATTTGCTGCGAGATCCGAGCTGGCAGGGGGGGCGCATTGCCACCCGCAGGCGGTGAAGAACGTATGGTTCTCTAGCCTGGCTCAACAAAACCAATGCACCAGATGGTTTTCGGCCGCCGCTGCCGCGCGCCAGCTAGATAGAGCGACCGCTTTCGGACCAAGCCCCGATCATCCTGAGCGGCACAAACGGGTCGATAGTGGATGGATCGCCTCCAGGGGTCGGTTTCCCCTATCGGATCGCTCGTGGATACCCTACATGTCCGGTTACGGCTCGGGTTGGAAACGGTGGCCGCATCATAGAGTTGGGCTTGCACGTGACGATGTACGCAGAACCGGCGGCGGTCACCGGCAGCGATGCTTCCATGCACATGTCGGATCTGATCGAACGGTTCGACTGGTCCGCCGGCCCGCTCGGCTCTCCCTCGACCTGGCCCCAAAGCCTTCGAACGGTTGTCGACGTGATGCTCCACGCCGGCAACGCCATGTGCCTCCTGTGGGGGCCAGAGCGCATTTTCCTCTATAACGACCGGTACGCTGCGATCCTTGGCACGCAGCATCCCTATGTCCTCGGCATGCCGATCCAAAAGGTTTGGTCGGATGTTTGGGCTGACATCGAGCCATTGGTCGCTCGTACCTTCGCTGGCGAGACGCTGACGTTCAGGGACACGCCGCTCCTCATGACGCGGAACGGTCATGCCGAGGATACGTGGTGGACCTTCGCCTACTCACCAGTGCGAGATGAGACAGGCGCAGTCGCCGGTCTCCTCAACATCGCCAACGAGACGACCGCGCAAATCGCCGCGCAGGACGGGCGTGACGAGGCCGTCGCTCGTTTGGGCGAGAGCAAGGAGTTCCTGCGCAGCGTTCTGGCGTCATCGAACGACTGCATCAAGGTCCTGGATCTCGACGCGAATCTCGTCTTCATGAGCGAGGGCGGGCAGAAGGTCATGGAGGTGTCGGACTTCAACGACATTGACGGCTGCCCCTGGCCCGACTTCTGGCAAGGTGAGGGCAATGCCGCCGCGAAGGCCGCCGTCGCTTCCGCTCGGTCGGGCGTGCCTGCGAGTTTTCTCGGCTATGCCAACACCATGAAAGGCAACCGGCGCTACTGGGACGTTCAGGTCTCCCCGATCTTCGGGGCCGACGGGAAGCCGGAACGTATCCTGTCCGTCTCACGCGACGTCTCGGCCCTGAAGGAGTCCGAAGAGGCGCGGGCGGTCCTGAATCAAGAGCTGTCGCATCGCATGAAGAACCTGCTGGCGATGGTGCAGGCGATCACCGCTCAGACCCTGCGGCAGGCAACCGACATGGAAGAAGCCCGCGAGGCCGTGTTCACCCGCATATCGGCGCTGGCACGGGCACAGGATCTTCTGGTTCGGTCGAGCTTCGAGGAAGCGGATATCGGCGAGGTCGTCGAAGCCTCCATCGCCCCCCACCAGGCTGGCGACCGCAGGATCGATGCGAGCGGGCCTCCTCTCGGGCTGAGCGCCCAGCAGGCTCTTGGCTTGTCGCTGGCCATCCACGAGCTGGCGACGAATGCAGCGAAGTATGGTGCCCTGTCGAACGACACGGGTCGTGTTGCCGTGTGCTGGGACATCGTGGATGGCGCGTTCGCGTTCCATTGGATCGAAACCGGCGGACCGTCCGTCGTCATGCCGGGGCGCCGCGGCTTCGGCTCAAGATTGATTGAGCGCATCGTCGCTGGCTACTTCCAGGGCGAGGGGCGCATCCACTTCGATCACCAAGGCATTCGGTTCATCTTGACGGGTGTGAGTCAGCGCGCCTGAACGGTTTTCCAGGGGATCTCTCCCTGTCCTTGGTGAGCGGAGGCCCACGACCGACGCTTGACCGAACCATTCTGGGAGGCCTAAGTTTTCCTTCACGATGCGCAGGGAGGATGGTCATGCCGAATCCATCGCTGTCTACCGCGCCAACGTGTCCCTGCTTTGGATGCGGGTCGGGTCGCCGATTGAGAGCCCGCGATGAGCCGAGCCTTGTCGCGACCTTGAGGCGGACGCTGAAGTTGGCGTGCTCGACAGTAGAAAATGTGCCCGACACTTACGGCTACCGTGCTCGAAGCTCGGGCGCTGGCGTGAGGCAATCGTCCCGGTCCTTGGACGTAAAGCCAATGGGTATGATTTAGCTTGCCGATCGATCGGAGCGAACTGCACGAAGCGCCAGAGACTGCATGACTGCAAACATCTTCAACGACCCAGACAATAGCGTCGTTCTTCAAGTCTGCTGAAGGTCTTCTGGCTTCATTCCTATCGTCGGGGACGGCAAGCTCGCACAGGTCCGCGAAAGCATCTTCGATGTGCGCGGTTTCTCACCGGATCGCTCGGTCAGCGATTTCACCCTGGGACTTGCGATGGTGGGCTGGAAGGTGTCATGCGGTGCCGACGAGGCCGTTGCCGTTTGATCGCCGCGCCAATTTCGGGGGCCGATATGGCGCAAGCAAGCTGTAAGGGCGGAGGCTGGGCTTCGTGTCCTCTCGGTGGTCCGGAATGAAAAGCGTCTTCGCTACGTCCGCGAACATGCCGACGACATCATCATCCCCGCCAAGTTGTGAACGTTCGAAT
>NZ_BBWM01000071.1:0-21553 GCF_001463805.1 Aureimonas sp. D3
GGGCTTGGGCGGCGGGCGTGAGAGCCGGGGCGGCTTCGGCGCGGCGCTGCGCCGGAGCCGGCGCGCCCGAGCCGCGCACGGCGGAGCGAACCGCGATGTCCACCTTCAGCGTCCCCGGAATCTCTTCGGAGAAGATCTGGAGCAGGAGGTCCTTGTAATGACCGTTGATCCAGGTGCGCAGGAAGGCGGTCGGCACGGAGAGCTGCACCACGCCCTTGCCGGCCTGTTCGAGCTTCATGCGCGTGAACCAGGAGGCGAAGACATCCGGGCCGAGATGGGCCTTGAGGCGCGCGTTCACGCGGTCGATGATCTCGGCTTCACCGTGGGCGGGGCTCATGGCGGGCTCGTTTGGCTGGATGCGGGCTGCGACTGCGGTGGTGATGGGAACCGCGCGGGAGGCGGGGGCGCGCAGCGGAGCGCGCGGCGCCTTGGGCGGCGTGGCGGTCGAGAGGCCGGCCATTATTTCTGCCTCCAAGGGAGACCCGCGGCCTTCCAGCCGGCGATCTGGCCGCGATGGCCCTCCTCGTCGGGCGGGCCTTCGAACCCGTCCAAAACGTTGAAGCAGTTGGCAAAGCCGAGATCGGTCAGGGCGCTGGCGCCCGCCATGGACCGGGCGCCCGAGCGGCACAGGAAGAAGACGGGCGAGGTCTCGCTGCCGCCGGATGCCTTGATGGCCTCGGCGACGCGGGGCGCGAAGCTGCCGTCGATCGACATGGAAGGATAGGTCTGCCATTCCGCGAAAAGCGGCTGCGGCCGGCCGGCCGGCGCCAGAGGAAAGCCCACGAAGTTCCATTCCGCGCTGGTGCGCACGTCCACGAGAAAGGCGGGTTCGTCGCTGTCGAGCGCGGACCAGCACTCGGCCGGTGTCACGTCGCCCTTGTAGGAACGGCTCATGGGGAACTCCAGACTGACCGGCGCTCGGAGAGGCCGGCAAAACGCAGGAACAACCGACCTTGGCCCCGAGCTACAAGGAGTTGCGGGGACGCGATCGGACAGAATGAAAGAGATCAGCGAGAACGGCGAGTTGCGTTCCAGATGGGGTTCATCGTGCGCATTTCTTATGGAAAACGCATCTTGTCCCCATCCTTCGGCTGCCATGGCTCTTGTCGTGAGGGAAAAGCTACGCAATCCGACCAGCCCGGAGCAAGCTTTGAATCGCGATTCTGCGTGGCTCTGCGCCCAGCATCGGGCGCGTTCATGGCGCTGTCGCAAAGTGGCCCAAACTTAATCGTCTGATTCACTTGCGGATTCCGCTCGGGGGCGAGGATGACGGTGGATTGAGGCGGGAATACGAGTTTTTTTTGTCGCATCCCGATTGACTCGCGATGGCGTCCCCCTGCTCGCCGCAAGACTCGGGGGCTCATGAGTGACCTTCTTCAAGTCGTTGTTTTATATGATCATTTTTGAGTGGAATGGAATCGTCGGGATTCCGGGGATTCTGAAAAATCAAGCTGGAAAATCGGGAACCGATAGGCAGCCTGAGCATTGTGCCGAGTCGTCCACAATGACAGTTCGATGACGGGCCGATCGCGCGATTTGACGGAAGCGTGACGCTTTCGTGACACGTGGAAAGGTTCCCTGATCCTTGGCCGCGCCCGCAAAAAGACTTATCCGCGCGGGCTTTGCACAACGAAAAAGGCCCGAGGCGTGCGCCTCGGGCCTTCATCACATCGAAACCGTTCGAGCGAGCTCGATCAGGCGGCGCCGACGGCCTTCACGCGGCTCGACAGACGCGAGATCTTGCGCGAGGCGGTGTTCTTGTGGATCACGCCCTTGGCAGCGGCGCGGGCCAGTTCGGGCTCGGCAACTTTGAAGGCGGCGCGGGCAGCTTCGTGGTCGCCCGACAGGATCGCTTCCTCGACCTTGCGCAGGAAGGTGCGCACGCGCGAGCGGCGCGTCTTGTTGATCAGCGTGCGGCGGGCGATCTTGCGTGCGGCCTTCTTGGCCGACGGCGTATTGGCCATGTGTCGTTTCTCTCGTGTTCGTATGTGGACCCGGGCGACCGACAGGGTCGACCAGCATCCGACGCGAAGGGGTCGATCGCCGAGGGGCGCCCTGACAGGATGTCCTGATGCTGGGTGCGCCACGGCATAACAGGCCGCATCCGAGGATGCCGCCGGAAATCTGCGCGCCTTATAGGCCGATCACCATGTCGCGTCAACCGAACGCAGGAGCCTCCGGCGGACCGGGCAGACAGGGGACGCAAGGGCGCTCTGTCGGATTTCTCCCGGCTTTCGCACGCGCGCGGCGCGTCGTTAACTCTTAGAGCGTCTACCAAAACCTCGGGGGTCGGCTGGCCGGCTCTTTTCGCCAACCACTTTGTCGCGAATGCTCGCCGATGCCGCCAGCATCGACTGCGCTTCGCTCCGCGTGGACTGACGAAAATCCCTCGCCCCGCCTCCGCCCGGAGGTTTTGTTAGGCGCTCTTGAGGAACGGAGCGGGCCGCCCGTCTCCGAAGCGGGAGGGAAGCTGCGATGCGCGTAGGGGCTTTTGCACTGGCGGCCTTGGCCGTTTTTTGGCCCGATCTGGTGGAAGCGAAGGCGCCCGCGCCGCCGAGCCCGCCCGAGATCACCTGGGACTGGTACAAGGCGGGCGAGACCTATCTGCGCTACAAGGTGCCCAATCCCGCCCTGTCCACGCGCTATTTCCGCAAGGCGGCGGAGCGCGGCAACACGTCGGCGCAATACAAGCTCGGGGAGCATTACGAAAACGGCGTCGGCGTGACCAAGAACTATCGCGAGGCCTATCGCTGGTATCGGCGCGCCGCCGACTCGGGCGATCGCTATGCCGCGTTCAAGGTCGGCTGGTTTCTCCAGAAGGGGATGGGCGTGCGCCATTCCTCGCGCGAGGCGGCGCGCTGGTATCAACGGGCAGCCGACCAGAACAATCCCTGGGGCTACCATATGCTGGGCTTCATGCTGGCCGATGGCGAGGGCGTGCGCCGCGACCCGGCCAAGGCGCGGCGCTATCTCGAAATCTCCGTGCGCGAGACCGGCGATCAATGGGCCAAGTGGAAGCTCGCCCAACTCCTACAAACCAGAGACCCGGAGCGGGCGCGCAAGCTTTATGCGGAAGCCGCCGCGCAAGGAAACGGCGAAGCGCGGCGCGAACTCGCCGCCATGCGCTGACGCCTGGAGCGATGGAGGGCAATGAGGGGCAAGAGGCGGGAGGCGATAGACCCGCGCGACGGCGAGACGGCCTGGGACGGCGCGGCCATCTCGCGCCCGCGCCCGCCGCTGGCCATCCGCTCAACCGGCGCGCGCTTCTGCTTCTGGGGATGAGCGGCTTCGTGCTGGCCTCGGCCGAGCCCTCCAGCGCGCCCGAGCGCCCGTCCTTGCGGCAGGCCGCCGCGCGTACCGGCCGGCGCTTCGGCGCGGCGGTGCGCATCGAACAGATCGTGGCCGAGCCCGATCTCCGGGATACGGTGCTCGCCGACTGCGACGCGCTGACGCCCGAGATCGCGATGAAATGGGATGCGATCGAGCCCGAGCCCGGCCGGCGCGATTTTTCGCGCGCGGACGGGCTGGTCCGTTTCGCGCGTGAGAACCGCCGCGCCCTGCATGGGCACACGCTGCTCTGGCACCGCAGCGTGCCCCCTTGGACGGAAGCCGCGCTACGCGAGACGTCCGACTGGGGGCTGATCTCGGCGCATTTCGAATCCGTCCTGGCGCGCTACGGCGCGGACATCGCGACATGGGATGTCGTGAACGAGCCGATCGACACCGGCCAGCGTATGGACGGCTTGCGGACCAGCGTCTTCCTCGCCGCCTTCGGGGAGGATTATGTGGAGCGCGCCTTCGTGGAGGCGCGCGCTCATGCGCCCCAGGCCGTGCTCTTTCTCAACGAATACGGGCTCGACTACGACATTCCCGTCGAGACCGACCGGCGCTATCTCCTCCTGAAGCTGATCGAGAAGCTGAAGGTGCGGGGCGCGCCGCTCGGCGGTATCGGGCTTCAGGCGCATCTGGACCTGCGCAAGGGACCTTTCTCCGAGCCCGTTCTCGCTCGCTTTCTGGAGGAGATCCGGGGCTTCGGGCTCGACATCCACATCACCGAACTCGACGTGCGCGAGCGCGATCTGACGGCCCCGCCCGCCCTGCGCGACCGGCTCGTGGCCGAGATCGCCAAGCGCTATCTCGACGTGGCGCTGGACTGCCCGAGCGTTTCGGCCGTCTCGACTTGGGGCCTGTCCACCCGCCATTCCTGGCTCGCGATCGAGCCGGAGGATCTCGACTTCTACTGGCGTCTCGTCGGCAACCAAGGCCCAGGCCCCGGCTTCAACCGGGGCCTGCCCTATGATTCCGACATGCGCCCCGCGCCGATGCGCGAGGCGATCTTGGCCGCCTTCGAGAGGCGGCCATTGTCTCTCTAAAGGTCAGACCACGAGCCGCGAGCCCTGCAATTCGCCCAGGCAGGTCTGCGCCCGGTCCACCGGGCGGCGGGCGCGCGAGACCCATTCGATCAGCTCGCCCATACCTTCCTCGAAGCCGCGCCGGGGCGTGAGGCCGAAATCGCGCTCCAGCTTGGAAATGTCGGCGAAGCAATGCCGGATATCGCCGACGCGATGCTGGCCGAGAATCTCCGGGCCGATATTCTTGTGCAGGAGACGGGCGAGCACGGCGGCGATCTCGCGCACCGTGATCGAGCGCCCGGAGCCGACATTGTAATAGTCCCAGACGGACATGTCGCTGTCGAGCACGGTTGCGAAGGCGCGCGCGACATCGTGCACATGCACGAAGTCACGTCGCTGCGACCCGTCCTCGAAGACGAGCGGCGGCTGGTCGTTCAGAAGGCGCGAGACGAAGATGGCCGCCACCCCGGTATAGGGGTTCGACAGCGCTTGGCGCGAGCCATAGGCGTTGAACAGGCGCAGCGCCACGGTCGGGATGCCGAGCGCCCGGCCGACCGAGAGAAACATCTCCTCATGGTCGCGCTTGTTGACGGCATAGATCGAGGCGGGCTGAAGCAGCTTGTCCTCGGCCGTCGGCACGGGAACGAGCGGGCTGCCGTCCTCGTCCGCCAGCTCCCATTCATGGGCGGCGAGCTGTTCGTGCGGGCGAAGGGCGGGGGCGACGGTGCCGCAGCGCCCGCTATAGGCCCCCTCGCCATAGATCGACATGGAGGAGGCGACCGCGATGCGCTGCACCTTGTGCGGCCGGCGCGACAGCGTTTCGAGCATGATCGCCGCCGTCATGACATTGTTGCGGCAGTAATCGACGATATTCGTCATGGACTGGCCGACGCCCACCGAGGCGGCGAGATGGGCCAGATGCGTAACGCCCGTGAGCGCGCTTTCGAACACGCCGTCGTCCAGAATATCGCCCCGGATGCGTCGGGCGCGGCGGTCGAGATAGACGGGCCAGCCATCGGCATCGACCTCCGCATCGGCATGGACCTGGGGTTTCAGGCAGTCGAGCACGCTCACCTCGAAATCGCGTTCGAGAAGCTGGTCGATCAGATGCGAGCCGATGAAGCCGGCGCCGCCCGTGACGAGAACATGACCTTTGGACATGGGTGTCTTCCTTGGGAAACGAGGGATCAGAGAGCGAGGCCGCCGGCGGAGGCCTGCGGTTCGCCGGTGAGATTGCGATTGGCGGGAATGGGGATCGGCAGCTCGGCGCCCAGGCGCACCACGGCCGGCTGCGAGCCGGCGACGGTGCGCACCAGCTCGTGATTGGCGTCGATCTTCACCGTGCGCTCCCAGACGAGCCCGCGATCACGCAGGAACATCCAGAAGCCGATGGCGAGCGGCACCAACCAGATGAGCCACCAGAGAACGAGCGAGGCCGGGTTGACGCGCAGGAGATAGCGCAGCCGGTCCACCCGCTGCGGCAGGATGAGCTTCGCCCGCCGCCAGACCGAGAGATAGATCGCCCCCAGCGTCACCGCGAAGGTGGCGATGTTGAAGGCGGCGAGCGCCAGCGACCAGTCCGGCACCGGACTGACCCCCGCCTTCCACTCGGCCAGCGCCCAAAGGCCGAGCGGCAGGCCGATCGCGTTGGCCGAGAGCGACAGGCACGGCCCGAAGTTCAGCCGCGCCCGAAAGCGCTGCCAGGGCGTCATGCCCATGTCCTTCAAGGGCTGGGCGAGGCTCTGGAAGAAGCCGCAGACCCAGCGCTTGCGCTGCGTGATGCCGTGGCCCAGCGTCGAGGGCACTTCCTCGATCAAGGGGTTCTGGATGATGCCGATGCGCTTGCCATGGGTCCAAAAGCGCATCCCGACTTCCGGGTCCTCGATCGTGATCCAGGGATGGAAGCCGCCGAGCGCCAGGAGATCGGACGCGCGGAAGAACAGGCCCTTGCCGAGCACCCAAAAGGGCTGCCGGCCACGGGCCGAGAGATGGGGATAGAGAAACCCGTCCCAGGCCATATGGTCGAAGGCGTGCCAGGAGGCAGGCAGGGTGGACAGGAGATTGCCGGCGATGTTCTGGGCTTGCAGAACGTCGTAATGGCGCATCCCGGCCGAGGCCGCGAGGAAATGGTCCGGCGGCGGGCAGGAATCGGCGTCGATATAATTGACGAGGAAATCCTCGCCGCCCGCCATCTCCTCGGCCAAGGTGTAGAAGGCATAGACGAGCTGGCGCGTCTTCTTCGGGGGCAGGGCGCGAACGCCCGCCCGCTTGCCCTTGTGCCACCAATAGGCCTTCGGGTTCTCATCCCAGCTGCGCCAGACCACCTGCCAGGACGGATCGGTCGTGGCGGGCACTTCGACGATCTGCAGGAAGGCGAATTCCTGCGCGAGCCGCCGGAGGCTTTCCACGGTCGCCGTGTCGTTGGCATTGGGAATGGCGACGACACGGTAGCGCGCGGCCGGGTAGTCGATGCGGGCGAGCGACAGGAAGGTCGTCCGCATCGTGGATTCGAGTTCGCGCAGCACGGGGTAGAAGAGCACGATATAGGGGTGCTCTTCCGGCTGGCGGCCCTCCGCCTCGCTCGGGCGCACCCAGTCCACCGGCAGACGCAGGAAGAACAGGCCGAGCCCCAGCGAGAGGGCATAGAGGATCTGGGACAGGAGGAAGACGGACACGAGAATCGTGTCCGCGCCTCCCGCCATGGCGAGCGAGGACATGGCTTTGTGTCTCCCCTCGCGTCAGGTGGCGTGGCCGTTGAGGCCGGTCTTGGCCGCCTTCGCCGCCGCGACGAGCTCCAGCGGCGGCAGGTCGGCCGGCGACAGCGCCGGCATGGCCTCGCTCGGCCGCACCGCCGGGACGGGCGGCAAGGGTGCGGGGAGGGGCGCGGGCATGGCCAGCCTTTCGCGCCGCCCGATGCCAAAGGCGCGCAGACCCACGGCGCGAAGGCGCTCGGGCGAGAGCATGTTGCGCAGGTCCACGAATACGTCGCCGCGCATCGAGGCCTTGACGCGGGCAAGGTCCAGCGCGGCGAATTCCGGCCAGTCGGTCAGAAGCAGGGCCGCGTCCGCCCCGTCCAGGCACTCGTAGGCGCTTCCCATATACTCCGCCTCCGGCAGGATGGAGCGGGCATGGGCCATGCCTTCGGGGTCGAAGATGCGCAGCCTTGCCCCCGCCGCCCGAAGCGCGGCCAGAATCGGCAGCGAAGGGGCCTGGCGCATGTCGTCCGTGCCCGCCTTGAAGGTGACGCCGAGCACGGCGATCGTTCGCCCGCGCGCTTCGCCGAGCGCGCGGATGACGCGCCGGCCCATGGCCCGCTTGCGCCCCTCGTTGGCCGCCACCGTGCTTTCCACAAGGCGCAGCTGGACGCCATGCCCCTGGGCGGCGGCGAGCAGCGCCTCCGTGTCCTTGGGAAAGCACGAGCCGCCATAGCCCGGCCCCGGCCGCAGGAAGGCGGCCCCGATGCGCCGGTCCAGCCCCATGCCGAGCGAGACTTCCTCGACATCGGCATCCGCCACCTCGCAGAGATCGGCGATCTCGTTGATGAAGGCGATCTTGGCAGCCAGAAAGGCGTTGGCAGCATATTTGATCATCTCCGCCGAGGCGCGCTCGGTGAAGACGAGAGGCGCGCCCCGCTCCGTCAGCGGGCGGTAGATATCCGCCAGAAGACGGCGCGCCGGCTTGGCGCTTGTGCCCACCACGATCCGATCCGGCGCGCGGAAATCGGCCAGCGCCGAGCCCTCGCGCAGGAATTCGGGATTGGACACGACATCGAAGGCGATGCCGGGTCTGACATCGCGCAGGATGCGCTCCACCGCCTCGCCCGTGCCGACCGGGACGGTGGATTTCACGATCACGGCGAGCGGGCGCACCGCCGCGCGGCCGATCGCCTCGGCCACGGCATGAACGGCCGACAGATCGGCCGAATGATCGATCGCCGAGGGCGGCGTGCCGACGGCGACGAAGACGGCGCGCACGCGCCGGTCGAGCGGCAGCGCGCCCGACGCAAAGCTCAGGCGCCCCGCCGCGACCTCGGCCTTGACCAACTCTTCGAGCCCCGGCTCGAAGATCGGCATCTCGCCGCGCTGGAGACGGGCGATCTTGCCCGCATCCGTGTCATAGCAGGTGATGTCGTGGCCGAGTTCGGCGAGGCACGCGCCGGTGACGAGGCCGACATAGCCGGTTCCGATAACGACGATCCTCATGACACCAACACTCCCTCGGCTTGCGGGCGGGCCGCCGTAGCGAGGAAGCCCGGCAGGAGGCGCATCGGCGGCTCGGCCGCGATGCGGCCGGCGAAATAGCCGATCGTGCGGGTCAACCCCGCGCGCAGCGAAACCTTGGGCTCCCAGTTCAGAAGCGCCTTGGCCTTGGCGATGTCGGGCCGGCGGCGGCGTGGATCGTCCACCGGAAGCGGGCGGCGCACGATGCGCGAGCGCGAGCCGGTGAGGTCCACCACCAGTTCGGCCAGTTCGTCCATCCGCGTTTCCACCGGATTGCCGAGATTGACCGGGCCGGATGGATCGCCGTCCAGCGCCATCAGCGCGAGGAAGCCGGCGATGAGATCGTCGACATAGCAGAAGGAGCGCGTCTGCGATCCGTCGCCATAGACGGTGATGTCCTCGCCGCGCAGCGCCTGCACCACGAAGTTGGAGACGACGCGCCCGTCGTCCGGGTGCATGAAAGGGCCGTAGGTGTTGAAGATGCGCGCCATGCGCAGCTCCAGCCCGGCGCGTGCGCAGCCATCGGTGAACACGGCTTCGGCGAAGCGCTTGCCCTCGTCGTAGCAGGCGCGCGGGCCGACCGGATTCACATGGCCGGCATAGGTTTCGGGCTGGGGGTGGATGTCCGGATCGCCATAGACCTCGGAGGTCGAGGCGTGGAAGATCCGCGCCCCATCCTCGGCCGCGCGCTCCAGAACGCGCCGCGCCCCATCCGCGCAGATGAAGAGCGTGCGTACGGGGTCGCGCTGGTAATGCGGCGGGGAGGCCGGGCAGGCGAGGTTCCAGATCTCGTCGAAGCGCGGCAGGCCGGCCGGGAAGGGTTCGACTACGTCATGCTCGATGAGGGTGAGGCGATTTGTCGCCACGAGCGGGCGCAGGTTCTCCCGGCTGCCCGTGGCGTAATTGTCGAGGCACACGACGTGGTGCCCGCGTGCGAGCAAGGCTTCGCACAGATGCGTGCCGAGAAATCCGGCGCCGCCTGTCACAGCGACGACTTTGCCGGAAGATGATCGCGGCATGGAACGAGCCGGGCGAGCCGGACGATGCTGAATTTTCATGATGAACCGCCGACGTTTCGAGGAAGGATTGTCGGGATATTCCCGACATGAACTTCAATGAATGCCGATTCTGTGACGTGGAATCAGAGAAAAGGCAGTCGAACGCCGCAATCGTCTTCCGATTACTTACACAGCCGATGGAGGGGTGCAAGCCTCGCACAAGGCCAGCGATTCGCAGTCCACCAACAGAGGTCTGTTGACGGCGCTTTCAGTGCGGCCTGTCGTGACCTCCGGTTTGTCGCGTTGCGAAGCGCAGGACGACGGCGAGACCATCGACACAAACCGGATCCTTCTCTTCGAGGTTGTGTCTGGAGACCTGTCCCTGCCATTCCGACAATTGCCGCCGAGGCGGTGGGTGGCCCTCAAAGGTCAGAGCGGCAAGCCGACGGGAAGTATTACCCTCGCAGGTCGTATCCTCGGAACTAACCCAAATGGGTGAGACATTCTGTGCGCTGCAAATGAAAAGCGATCAAGACTGTGGACCTGAACGCATATACACCCCGTATGGGCATTGAAGATGCTTGATTTTTCCGCAACGTAATATCTTTATGTAAGCAGTCTTCGGGCTTGTCCGAATATACGCTTTGGGAATGTAAAGTGGGGATTTTCCTGACGCAATAAAAACCCACGATCGGGGGTGTTATGTGTAACGTCTTACTGGTGACGGACGAGCCGTGTTTTGCCGCTGGTTTCGTGAGCGTGCTGGAGCGGCAGGACTTCGGCGAACTGCGGGTTGCAACCTGCGTGACCGACCTGTCCGAAGCCATGGAAACCGTGCGCGCCACGCAGGCGGATGTGGTGGCGCTGGATGTCGCCATGGCGGGGTTCGACGCCGACGCACTGGCGGCTTTCCATCGCGCCTTGAATGCGCGTTCAGGGCTTCTTGTTCTGGAACAGGCGCGCCAGCGCGAGTCGGTGGAGGCCGCCTTCGCGGCCGGGGCGCGGGGCTATATCCTGAAATCGGCGGGCGAGGCCGACCTGTTCGATGCCGTGCGCCGCGTGGCGCGGGGCGAAACCTATCTCGATCCGCGTCTGGTGCCCGTCATGATGGCGCCCCAGATCAACCGGAACGACCATGCCGCCGTTCTGACCCGACTCGACACGACCTGCGGACGCGTCTCGGCGCGCGAATTGTCGGTGCTGCGGCGCACGGCCTATGGCTACAGCGCCAAGGAGATCGCCAGGGATCTCGACATCAGCCAGAAGTCGGTCGAGACCTACAAGGCGCGCGCCATCGCCAAGCTCGGCCTCGCCTCTCGCTCCGACATCATCCGCTATGCCCATCGCGCCGGCTGGTTCAACTCGATCCTCGAGTTCGATGGCGGCGAGGAGCGCCGCCCCCACTGATACAAGAGGACGTGGGCTCGGCCACCGCAGCGATGATCGGGTCTTCAGCGCTTGAGGGAACCTCGCTTTCGAGGTTCCCTCAAGCGCTTGTCATGCGCCCGGCCGAGGCCCGCGCGCCTCCACCGTCCTGAGATGGGCTTCGAGGCCCGGCAGGAAGCGCCAGAGATCGCGGTTCAACTCGTTCATCGCCTGGATCTCATGGCGGATCGCCTCGATCCGCGCGCCGTCCATGGGCTTGGCCGCGCCGAAGCGCAGCCCCTTGGCCCGTTCCTCCAGTCGCATCGCATGGGTGTGCGTGATCTCGCCCGCCTCGTTCACCGTGAACATGGCGTGCAGGAGATCGTTGCGCAGGCGCGTGCCCGACTCGAACCGCGCCATCAGCCGCTTCAACTCGCCCGACAGGGCGCGGTCGGCGAGCTTCACGCGCGCCAGACGCTGCACCAGATCCACCCGCGCCCGGCTGGTGTTCAGCGTGCCGAAGACGATCAGCGCCGAGGCGCGGTCGCAGCGCAGAAGCAGCATGATGAAGTAAACCAGCAGGCTTTCGTTGTTGGACCAACTGTAGGACATCTGGCCGATCAGGGTGAAGACGTCGCCCCGCGCGGCGGCGGTGGCAGCGTCGCGCGCCGCCGTCTCGATCGCGTCGAAATCGGGCGTGGGCGGTAGTTGGCTGGTCGGCGACATGCCCGTCTCCTCGGATTTTTCCAACGCTTGGACCTCGTGTGAGGCAGCATCTCACCGCCTGCTCGGCCTGTCCTGACGGAAAACCCCCGACAGGGTGAAGGATTCTTCCCCGCAAGACAAAGCGGCTGGCATCGGCAATGTTAACGAAGTCTTAACGAACCCGGAAGGTTCGAAAGACCTCAGGGGAAACCAAGTAAACCCTCTGAAAGACAGCCTGAGCGGCGTCGAGCCGCACAGTCTATCTGTTGCGTCATCTTTCTGCCGACGTCCCGGGTCGCCGCAATCGTATCGGGTCGGCGGGTCAGAAAGACCAAAGAACACTTCTTCGAAAACAAAGGCCGGATGTCCGTCTCCCGCAGAAGAGGAGCGACGGCGGCCCTTTCAGCTCAAAGGGAGACTACAATGAGCGTCGATCGCAACGCCACCGCCTTGGCCGGCTCCGTCGCGGAAGCCTACGTCAATTCGCCGAGCTTCGAGAACCAGGGCAACGACCAGTCGGCCGATGGTTCGAACGTCCATAGCGACCTGTCGGACAACAGCGTTTCCGACTCCGGCAATGACAGCTCGAACAATTCGAACCAGGGCAACAACTACAGCGACAACTCGGATTCCAGCACGAACGACTCGGGCAACGACAACTCGACCAACCTCGATGTCGGCGGCGTGTCGGATGTCGCCAACGACAAGAGCACGAACGATTCGGGCAACGACAATTCCGACAACACGAACCAGAACAACGACTACAGCCAGGTCGCGGATTCCAACAACGACAACTCGACCAATCTGGATGTCGGCGGCGTGTCGGATGTCGCCAACGACAAGAGCACGAACGACTCGGGCAACGACAATTCCAACAACTCGAACCAGAACAATGATTCGAGCAACAGCAGCACCAACGACTCCTACAACGACAACAGCCATTACAGTTCGGATGCGAGCAACACCAACTCGCACAACGACAGCAGCCTGAACGTCTCGCTTCAAGACTCGCTCAACGACTACAGCACGTCGATCTCGGACTCGTTCAACTCCGACGACGACCTGATCGACGTGGCCGGTCTGTGCAACAAGCTCGACGGCATCATCGGAACGATCGGCGGCGACGCCTTGAACGCGGAAGGTGGGCAGGCGCTGCTCGGAGACGGCAACGTCTTCTCCATCCAGCAGATCGCGACTCTCAACGACGGCGACTGGCTCAACCAGCCGAGCACCAGCCTCCAGATGCAGGGCGGCAGCGGCGACTTCTCGATGAACGCGTCCGATCTTCATGGTGGCACGGCCAATGCCAGCCATGACGGCTCGCTCTCGGCCGGCGCCAGCTCGACCCTCTCGGCCGGCAATAGCGCCGCGGCGGGCATTTCGGGCGGCCATTCGGCCCTCAACATGGACATCGCGATGGGCGCCAACGTCCAGTACACCAGCGTCGACATGGCCGTGGTCGGCGGTGACGCCGGCGGTGCCGACTTCGGCGACGCCTGACGCAGACCGGAGCGCCCGTCAAACCCTCACGGGCGCTCCGTTTCCTAGGCTCGCGTCGTCTCGCCGGTTGTCCCTGACAGGTCAGCGAGCGGCGTGAGCCTTTTCTTCTTCGAAATCATGGTTTCGACAGGAGCGGAGCGATGCTCATTCTCGAGGCCCAGGAGACCATCGCCCGCTTTATCGGGCTGTTCCGTGTCGATACGGTCGATCCCGGAATCCACGCCCGCCTTGCCGCCGGCACGCCGCATCTCTCGCATGTCGCGCCTCGCTCGCATGGCGCGGAGGACCTCGACCCGCGAAGCGCCGGCCTGTCCTCCCCCGCCTACGACCCCCATATCGGCCTCGCCAATGATCGCTTCGAGATCGAAGAGGCGGCGAGCCGGCGTCTCGCCCCACCCCATGTCGAGGTCACGCTCCACCCGCTGCATCCCGCCCTTGGCCACGGCCCCGCCCATGCCAGCCTGCCGGACAGCTCGATGGGCCTGGAGACGATGGGCGTGCGAAGTTTCGAGGCCGATATTCTCTATCGCCACGTCCCCTCGGACTCGCTCTTCGCCATTCAGGATCAGGTCGGCCTGATCGACGATCGCGACACGCTGATCCTCGATCCCGACGCCGACCCGCTCGCCGTGGTGGATCACGTCACCCAGCAGTTCGAGGCCATGCTGGACGCCGCCGCGAGCTTCCGCTCGCTGCCCGGCATTCCCCATACGCCCGCCGACCTGAAGGGGCTCCTTGTCACCAACGCGACGCAGGAGGGCACTGAGCCCTCCGCCGCCGGTGCGCCGACCGGCCATGAGGGCATCTTCATCAATGGCGAACGGGCCGACAGCGCGCCCGACATCGCCAGGCTGATCGAGGATACGCGGGTCGGCCCCGATCTCACAGACGACCAGCCGCTTCTCCAGACCGGCGGCAACCTGTCGGCCAATCAGGCCGGGCTTCTCAATGTCGGGCATCTCGGCGCGGTCACGGTGGTGAAGGGCGACTGGACCGAGGTCAACTCCATCCGCCAGCTCAACATCCACGCCGATCAAGACTCGGTCGAAGGTCTGGGCGAGGCGGTGAATGTCGCGATCGCCGACACGACGAAGAGCTATAATATCGCGAGCTTCGAGCGCATCGACGCCACGCCGAACGGCCGCCCCGCCTTCGACCCGCGTGACAGCCTGCCGGCGCATTACAAGGTGGATGTGATCGAGGGCAATCTGGAGATCGCCAATTTCCTGCGGCAGGTGAAGCTGACGCTGGATGGCGATCAGGTCGTTCTCTCGGCGATGGAGTCCACCGTGCGCGCCACGACCGGCGGCAACGAGAGCTTCAACATTGCCTCGCTCTCCAAGCTGCTCGGCTCCTACGATCTCGTGATCGTCGGCGGCAGCGTCTACGAGGGCAACTTCATCCAGCAGATCAACATTCTGAACGACAGCGACCGGATCGTCTCCGATGCGGCCGGCACGGGTGGATCGCTCTCGACCTCGGGCAATCTTCTCGTCAACCATGCTTCGATCGTGAATGTCGGCGGCCTGTCGGACTTCACCGGCTTCTCGGCCGAGATGCGCGATCTCGTCTCGGCCTTCGATAAGGGCCAAGGGCATGGCGACCCGGACCTGGGCGCCGATCTCGCCTTTCTGGCCGGGCGCAACATCAAGGTTCTCTACATCTCGGGCGACGTGATCGAGACCAACGTCATCTCGCAGATCAACATTCTGGACGATGCCGACACGGTGCGCATGGCCGACGGCACGCTGGCGCGCCTCGCCAATGTGCTGGCCCCCGAGGCGCAATGGACGGTGACGACGGGCGGCAACGCGCTCCTCAACGAGGCGAAGATCGTCGATCTCGACGATGCCGGCCATGTCCGCTTTCTCGGCGGCGAATATTACTCGGGCTCCATGCTGCTTCAGGCCGATCTCGTGGCGAGCGGCCCGGACATCCAGACCTTCGACACGGGCAAGCTCGTGCCCGAACTGATCGCCTTCGTCTCCGACATCCAGGGCGACGGCGCCAACCACTTGTCCGACACGCTGTCCCATTCCGCTTCGAGCCTCGGCCATGACGCGCCGGCCGATGGCGTGGCGGGCATCCTGTCGTGACCGGCAGCACCAAAAAACAGAACCAGAAGAAGACGACATGAGGGGAAAGACGCCATGAATGAGGACAAGCCGGGCCCGCGCCTCAGCGACCCCGAACGGGACGCGCGCGAGCGGGACATCTTCGCCTCCATGCAGGCGGCCGTCAGCGCCATGCGGGCCGAGGGGGAGGGGGCGGCAGCCCCTGCAACAGCAGCGCCTGCGACAGCAGCCCCGGCACCATCAGCACCCGAGCCCATGACGGCGACCGCGCCTGCCATGGCCCCCCGGCCGGCCGAGCCGCCGCCCCGCGCGCCCGCCGCCGCGCCTTCGATCGAGATGCAAATTCCCGAACGCTCGGCTCCGCAGGCCGCCCCGATCCCTCAAGCCCCCATGCCGCAACCTGCCATGGCGCAAGCCGCCCCCGCGCCTCAGGCGAGCGTCGCCAACGAGCCCGGCCGCGTCGCTCCCTCGCTGCGCGGCACGGTGATCGAGGGCGAGGCGGGCGGCCCGCTTCTGCCCGAAGGGCGCGCGGCGGCCAATGACGCGGGCTCGCAGATCACCCGCAAGAGCCCGCAGGTGAATTTCCGCGTCGCGCTGGAGCAGACCAAGGCCCGCGTGCGGCGAAACCTCGCCTGGATCTTCGCCTTCACCATTCTCATCAACGTTCTCGTGCTGGCGGTGCCGATCTACCTCTTCCAGATTTCGGACCGCGTGCTCACCTCTCGCTCGCTCGACACGCTGGTGATGCTGACGCTGATCGTGGTTGGGGCCATTATCGGGCAGGTTGCGCTCGATCTCATCCGCCGCTCCATCCTGATGCGCACGGCGGTCGAGGTGGAAACGCGGCTCGGCTCGCCCATCCTTTCGGCGGCCTCGCGCTCGGCCCTGTCGGGCTCGGGCAAGGACTACCAGATCCTTGCCGACCTCCAGCATATCCGCGCCTTTTTGACGGGCTCGACGCTTCTGGCCATGCTGGACGCGCCGCTCGCCCCGCTTTTCATCGTCGCGGTCTGGCTGGTGCACCCGCATCTGGGCGCCATCGTCGTCACCTCGGTCGTGGTGCTTCTTACCGTCGCCTTCTTCAACAAGCGCGCGACGGCGATTCACTTCGCCGAGGCCAACGGCCACAATGCGCGCTCGAATCTGACGCTCGACGCGCTGTCGCGCAACGCGCAGATCATCAACGCGCTCGGCATGATCCCCGAGGCCGTGCGCCTTTGGGGCAAGGACAATGCTGCCTCGCTTCGCAGCCAGGTGGCCGCGCAGGATCGCAACGTCTTCTTCTCCTCCATTTCCAAGGCCCTGCGCCTGTTCGCGCAGGTCGGGATGCTCGGCTGGGGCGCCTATCTCTCGCTCGAAGGTCAGCTGACGGGCGGCATGGTGATTGCCTCCTCCATCATCGCCAGCCGCGCGCTGGCCCCGGTGGAGGGCACGATCGAGGGCTGGCGCTCCTATATCCAGTCGCGCGCCGCCTATGGGCGCATCTCGCAGCTTCTCCTCAACTCGCCGCTCAATGTGGAGCGCCTGCGCCTGCCCCGGCCGCAGGGGCGGCTCGACGTGGATCGTGTCCTCTATGTGCCGCCGCCCAACAAGAAGGTCATCCTCAACGGCATTTCCTTTTCGCTGAAGCCCGGCGAGGCGCTCGGCATCATCGGCTCGTCGGGCGCGGGCAAGTCCACGATCGGGCGCATGCTGGTGGGCTCCATCATGCCGACGGCCGGCAATGTGCGGCTCGACCTGATGGATCTCAAGAACTGGGACCCGCGCCAGCTCGGCGAGAGCATCGGCTATCTCCCGCAGGACGTGCAGCTCTTCCCCGCTTCCATCAAGGTCAATATCGCGCGGATGCGCGAGGACGCGCTGGACGAGGACGTGTTCGAGGCGGCCATGCTGGCCGACATCCACGAACTCGTCGCCTCCTTCCCGCAGGGCTACGAGACCGTGATCGCCGCCGACGGCGCGCCGCTCTCGGGCGGGCAGAAGCAGCGCATTGGTCTTGCTCGCGCCTTCTTCGGCAATCCGCGCCTTGTGGTCCTGGACGAGCCCAATTCCAATCTCGACACGGACGGCGAAAAGGCGCTGGCGCTCGCCATGACGCGGGCGAAGGCCAATGGCACCACCGTCGTCGCCATCACGCAGCGCCATTCGCTCCTGCGCTGCGTCGATCGCATCATGGTCATGGACAAGGGCGCGATCTCGGCCATCGGCGAGCGCAACCAGATCCTGGCGATGATCTCCGGTCAGACCGCCGGCGAGAGCAATGTTCCGGTGCAGAGGAGAGTCCCATGAGCTCCCGTCACGGCGCGATGCACTCGGGCGAGGCGATCGAGGAATGGTATGTCGGTGTGCCTCGCTCGATCCGGGGCATGGTGGTGGGCGGGCTGGTCCTGTCCGTCGTCATCTTCGGCGGTTTCGGTACCTGGGCGAGCACGGCCCCGCTCGCTGCCGCCGTGGTCTCGCACGGCACGTTCGTCGCCACCGGCAAGAACAAGCAGGTGCAGCATTTCGAAGGCGGCATCATCCGCGCCATTCTGGTGCAGGAAGGCGACCGGGTGGAGAAGGGCCAGCCGCTCGTTCTTCTGGACGAGACGGCCGCGCGCACCAATGTGCGCCGGCTGCTTCTGCGCCTCGCCAGCTACGAAGCCCGCGCCAGCCGGCTTCAGGCCATGATCTCGGGCCGCGAGACGCTCGACTTCGGCACGATCGAGGTGGACGAGGAAGACCGCAAGGAGGCCGACCGCATTTTCGAGGGGCAGCGCAATGTCTTCGCCGCCGCGCGTCGGGCGCTGGAGGGGCAGGTCGCCGTGCTCTCGCGCAATCAGGATTCGCTGCGCCGGCGCATGGAGGGCTCGCAGGCCCAGCGCCAGGCGGTGGAGCGCCAAAGCGGGCTGATCCGGCAGGAACTCGCCGCCAAGACCATCCTCTTCAAGCAGGGGCTCTATCGCCGCTCCGATCTCTTCACCGTGGAGCGCGCGGCGGCCGAGGCCGAGGGCGCGCTCGGGCGCATCGAAGGGGAACTCGGCGACATGCGCTCGCAGATCGCCCGGCTTGATGGGCAGATCGCGCAGGCGCGCCAGGAGTATCAGCAGGGGGCGACGCAGGAGTTGCAGGGTGTCGAGGCCGACATGGACGACATGCGCGAGCAGCTTCTAGCCGCCCGCAGCGTGCTCGGCCGCACCGAGATCCGCGCGCCCGTGTCCGGCACGCTCGTCAAGCTCAACTACCACACGGCGGGCGGCGTCGTGGAAAGCGGACGGCAGATCGCCGAAATTCTGCCGCGCGACGAGAAGCTGATGATCGAAACGCTGGTGAACCCGACCGACATCAACGGTGTGCGCGCGGGCCAGCCGGCGGGCGTGCGCCTCACCAGCTTCAACCAGCGCACGACGCCCCAGATGCGCGGCCTCGTCACCTATGTTTCGGCCGACACGGTGCCCGACCCCCGGCCGGGCCGGGCGGGCGATGTCTATGTCGTGCGCGTCACCTTGGCCGAGCATGAGGTGGAGCGCGTGCCGGGCCTGCGCATCAATCCCGGGATGCCGGCCGACATCTTCATCGAGACCTCGCACCGCACCTTCCTGAACTATCTCGTCAAGCCGGTGCAGGACAGCATGAACCGCGCCTTCCTGGAACGGTAAACGGCCTCAGCCCCGCGCGTCGGCCGACGGCGCGCGGGCGACCCAGAAACCGAAGCTCAGGAGATAGGCATAGGCGCCGAACTCCATCGTCTCCTCCATCTCCTGATGCATCCAGTGCTCGGCGGCTTCGGCCAGACCCAGAAGCAGCGCGGCGATGCCGACCGGCCAGACCCAGGCGAGATTGCGCCAGTCGAGGAAGCTGCGCCAGCGCGGCCGCTTGATGAGGGCAAGCACGCCCGCGCTCAGGAGGACCACGCTCGAGAAAGGGAGCTTCATCGCGCGGTGCAGGCACAGGCCGCTGTCGTAGAAGGCGCTTTCGCAGGCCGGAATTTCCCGCTGCAAGGCCAGGAGCGACAGCGCGGCCATGGAGACGCAGAACAGCGCCCGCGCATCGGCCGCGCGCCGATAGGCCATCAGAAATACGCCCGCCGCCGCCACGAGAAGCCAGGCTTGCGCGCTTTCGATCGCTCCGTTCTCGGCGAAGAGGGACGAGGATAGCGTGAGAAGACCGCGCCCCAGAAGCGGGGATAGAAGACCGATCAGGCAGGCGGAACTCAACCAGGGAAGCGGCGCGGGGCGAGGCGTTCCGGGCCATGAGGGCAGGACGCTTCGGGCAAGAGACATGGGCGGGCACTCTGATGCGATGCCGCGCCGAGACGATACGCCTCGACGTGATCCAGCGCACTTAGTATGTCAGCCTAACTATCTCGTCCAGGCGCCGCTTCTTAGCCGGGAGACGTTTTGGGGAGCAGCGCCGTCCAAGGCACCTCTCTCGAAGGCGTCCGACTGCCGCCGAGTATTTCGGGCGGGCGAGCCCATGCTCGCTCTCCAACCTCGATCTTGCCCTCGCGCGATCATGCTCTCCGCCGCTTTGGAACCTCGGCTTCCTAACGCGAGGCCACGCGGAGCAGGGCCAACTCGCGGCTTTGTCGGCCGAGCCTGACGATCACGCCCTCGGCGCGCGGCAGCGAACGCAGACGCGCGAAACCCGGCGACTTTCACGCTCGCCCGTGCATATTGAGGCGCATCGGGGACGATGCGGGGGCGCAGATGAGCGAGGGGGAGGCCGTGGGCGATCCGGCCCGCGACGAGGAAGCGAGTCGGCAGGGCGCGCCGACCTTGAGCGATGTGGCGCGCGCCGCCGGCGTCAGCCTCGCCACGGCCGACCGTGTTCTCAACCGCCGGCCGGGTGTGCGCCTCACCACCGTCGAGAAGGTCGAGGCGGCCATGGCGGCGCTGCGTTTCGAGCGCCATCCGGGCGCGGCTGCCCTGGCGCGCCGGGCGCGCTTTCGCGTGGCCGCGCTCCTGCCGCGCGGCGGTAATCCGTTCATCCGCTGTCTCCGGGAGGAGCTGGAGCGCGCCGCGCGCCGGCCCGCCAACCGCGCGCTGGCGCTGGAGCCTTTCGATGTGGATACGTTCGACGCGAGGAGCTTTGCCGGCGAGATCGCCCACGCCAGCCAAAGCCATGACGCGATCCTCGCCGTCGGCCTCGACGATCCGGCCGTGGGGGATGCCATCGACGCGGCCACGGCGCGCGGCGTGCCGGTCGTCACGCTCGTTTCCGACGTGCCGGGTTCCAGCCGCGCGCGCTATGTCGGCATCGACAATCGCGCCGCCGGCCGCGTCGCCGCCGCGCTCACCGGGCGCTTCGCCGGGCCGGAGCCGCGCTCGGTCGCCGTTCTGCTCGGCTCGCGCGCGCTGCGGGATCATCACGACCGGCTGGACGGGTTTCAGGAAACGCTCGCCGCCCGCTTTCCCGCACTGACCCTTTCGGCCGTCCTGGAAGGGCAGGACGACCCGGACGCGGTGCACTCTGCCATGCGCCGCTTCTTGGGCCGCTCGCCCCCGCCCGCCGCCGTCTATAGCGCCGGGGCGGGCAATGCGGGGCTGGTCGCGGCCCTGTCGGACTTCGACCTGCGCCCGCTCGTGATTGCCCATGAGCTGACGGCCGAAACCCGCCCCTTGATCGAAAGCGGCGCGATCGACGCCTTGATCGTGCAGGACCCCGGCCATGAGGCGCGCTCGGCGCTGCGCGCGCTCTCGGCGGCCTTGACCGGCACGAGGCTGGACGAGGCGCAGGAGCGCATCCGCATCGAAATCCTGCTCAAGGACAATCTGCCCTGACACACCCAAAGCGATTGCGCTTGCGCCCAGAACTGAGGTACGTAGCTCAGCCATGGGGCGCGGCCTTTTGCCGACGCCGGAGGTGAGGACCGCCATGACTGAGGGCAACGGTTTCTTCGGGCTTGATTCCAGCGTGCGTTTCGAAGGGGAGGGGAGCACCAATCCTCTGGCCTTCCGCTTCTACGACAAGAACCGTCAGGTGATGGGCCGGTCCATGGAAGACCAGCTCCGCTTCGCGATCTGCTACTGGCACTCCTTCACCTGGCCGGGCGGCGATCCGTTCGGCGGCGAGACCTTCAACCGCCCTTGGATGCGCCAGGGCGGCGATCCGCTGGCCAAAGCCAAGGAAAAGGCCGAGGTCGCCTTCGAGCTGTTCCGCATTCTCGACGCGCCCTTCTTCTCCTTCCATGACGTGGACGTGGCGCCCGAGGGCGAGACGCTGGCCGATTCCATCAAGAATCTCAACGAGATCGCCGACATCTTCGAAGAGAAGATGAAGACGCATCGCACGCGCCTTCTCTGGGGCACGGCGAACCTCTTCTCGAACCGCCGCTATATGGCGGGCGCGGCGACGAA
>NZ_BBWM01000072.1:0-34241 GCF_001463805.1 Aureimonas sp. D3
CTCGAACCGCCGCTATATGGCGGGCGCGGCGACGAACCCCGACCCGGATGTCTTCGCCTATGCCTGCGGTCAGGTGAAGGCGGCGATCGACGTCACGCATCGTCTGGGCGGCGAGAACTATGTCTGCTGGGGCGGGCGCGAAGGCTACGAGACGCTGCTCAACACTGACATGAAGCGCGAGCTGGACCAGCTCGGCCGCTTCCTCTCCATGCTGGTCGAGTACAAGCACAAGATCGGCTTCAAGGGCCCGATCCTGATCGAGCCCAAGCCCAAGGAGCCCTCGAAGCACCAGTACGATTTCGACACGGCGACCGTCTTCGGCTTCCTCCAGAAATACGATCTCGTGAAGGACGTGAAGCTCAATCTGGAGCAGAACCACGCGATCCTGGCCGGCCATTCGTTCGATCACGAAGTGAAGCTCGCCTATGCCAACGACCTGTTCGGCTCGCTCGACATCAACCGTGGCGACGATCTCCTGGGCTGGGATACCGACCAGTTCGCGATGGACGTCAAGGAAATGACGCTCGTCTTCCATGAGATGCTGAAGCATGGCGGCTTCTCGACGGGCGGCCTCAACTTCGACGCCAAGATCCGCCGCCAGTCGATCGACCCGCAGGATCTCGTGATCGCGCATGTCGCCTCGATGGACGCCTGCGCCCGCGCGCTTCTCTCGGCGGAGCGGATGCTCACCGACGGCGCGCTGGAGAAGCCGCTGGCGGATCGCTATGCCGGCTGGGACAGCGCCGAGAACCAGGCGATCCTCGCCGGGCAGTCGAGCTTCGAAGCGGTGGCCGAACGGGGCCTCGGCCTCCAGCCGCAGCCCCGTTCGGGCCGCCAGGAATATCTCGAAGGCGTCGTGAACCGCTACGTCTACTGATCCCGCCTTCGGGTGAGCGTATCGGGCCGGGCGGAACCTTCCGCCCGGCCTTTCTGCGTTTGGGAGGTGCGCCCACGCGCCGCTTGACGATGGCGGCTGACCGGGCCCACATCGAAGCCAACCCAGCGCGATGGACCCTCATGGCTCGAATCGGATATGCCCGTGTCAGCACTGCCGATCAGGACCTGACGCTTCAGGTCGAGCGGCTGAAGGCGGCCGGCTGCATGATCATCCGGTCGGAAAAGCAGTCCGGCAAATCCCGAACGGGGCGTGACGAGCTGGAAACGATCCTCCAGTTCCTGCGCGAGGGCGATGAGCTGGTCGTGGTGCGTCTCGACCGGCTGGGCCGATCGACGCGGGACGTGCTCAACATCGTCCACGATCTCGACCAGGCCGGCGCGTCCCTGCGCGTGCTCGACCCCGAACTCACCACGAGCGGCGATCTCGGCCGGCTGGTGGTCACCGTGCTCGGCATGGTGGCCGAGATGGAGCATCGCTTCATTCTGGAGCGCCAGCGCGCCGGCATCGAGGCGGCCAAGGGGCGCGGCGTCTACAAGGGCCGCCCGCGCACCGCGCCCAACGAGGAAATCCGCCGCCGCCGCGCCACCGGCATGGGCGTGACGGAGATCGCCCGCGCGCTGAAGGTCTCTCGCATGACGGTCTATCGCGCGCTGTCGCCGGGCGACGGGGCGGAGGCGCCCACTGCCGATCCAGCGGAGAAGCCCGCTGTCGCCGCGCCGAAATCGGGCAAGCCGAAGGCTGAGGTTCCGAGCGCCAAGGCCAAACCCGAGACCGCCAAGCCCCGCGCGGCGGGCAGGCCGGCCACCCGAAGCATGCGCCGGCCTGCGTCGCGATCGTCGAAATAGGCGCGGTCTCGCAGACCTCGCGCAGTTTGCCGTTGATGGTGCTACAAAAAGGCCGGTGCGCATCCGCGCTTTCTGCTAGAGGGCGCGTCAGGCGAGCGGAGCCCCGACCGCCTGAAGAGCGCCTGATGGTACGAACCCCGGAACATCCGGCCGTCCGCAGCTTTCTTCTCTCCAGCGAACCCAAGGAGACGCGACCATGCTGACCGAAGCCAAGACCGACGAAATCTCCGAAAAGATCGCCGCGATCTTTCAGGGGATGGAACTGGACGATGTGGCCGGCATCCTGAAAATCCAGCTCGCGATGCTGGTAACGCAGGGCACCGACGACGCCGACGCCGCCATGGAATTCCTCGACGAAATCTATGAGGACGTCGAGCAGATGGTCGAGTCCTTCCCCTTCGGCGAAGAAGGGGACGAGGATGAGGAAGACGAAGAAGACGAAGACGACGACAAGGACGGCAAGCCTTCGGCCAACTGAGGCCGCGCTCCGCCCGACGCGATCGCCGGAGGCCGGACTGCGCGGCCTTGGCAGTGAAGCGTCGAGTTCTTTCGAGCCATGAGATTTCAGACGGGGCGGCCCATAGAGCCGTCCCGTTTTGCGTTCCGGCCAAGCCTCAGCGAAACGGATGCGGAAGGCTTCCCGCCGCGCGAGGGAACCGCCGCGCCGAGTGCGGGCTTTTGCTTTAGTCTCTCGGGAGGATGGACGCGATGTACGAGGTTCGGCTCGACCACCCCGCCGATTTCGATGGCTGGCGCGAAGCCGCCCGCCGCGCCCTGGCGCTGAATGTCCCGCCCGAAGAGTTGAGCTTCAGGGTGGGCGAGGGGCCGGCCGGTCTCTTCGCCGAGCCTTTGCCCGACGCGCCGGCCGATGCGCCGGGTTTCTCCGTGCCCCGCAGCTTCCCCGATCTGGCGGTGAAGCTCATCTGCCATGCCGACCCCGAGCGGTTCGCCTTCACCTATCGCCTGCTCTGGCGTCTGCAACGCGAGAAGGGGCTTCTGGAGATCGCTGCCGACCCCGACATCGCCCGCGCGCACGAGATGGAAAAGGCCGTGCGCCGCGACAGCCACAAGATGAAGGCCTTCCTGCGCTTTCGCGAGGTCGGAACGGAAGCGGGGAGGCCTGTCTATATCGCCTGGTTCGAGCCCTTCCATCATGTGGTGGAACTGACCGCGCCCTTCTTCATGCGCCGCTTCCCCGGCATGATCTGGACCATCCTGACACCCCAGCGCTCGGTGCATTGGGACGGGGCGGAAATGACCTTCGCGCCCGGCGCGGACCCCTCACAGAAGCCGGCCGAGGATGCGGTGGAGGCGCTGTGGCTCACCTATTACCGCTCGATCTTCAACCCCGCGCGGCTGAAGGTGAAGGCGATGCAGGCCGAGATGCCGAAGAAATACTGGCACAACCTGCCCGAGGCCGTCTTGATCGAACCCTTGATCCGGGGCGCGGAAGAGGCATCGCGCCGCATGATCGAAACCGCGCCGACCCTGCCGAGTTTGCGTCACGAGAGAGCGATGGAGCGTGGCGAGATGGCAAGAACAGCGAAGGTGCCCGCCTTCAACGGCTTCAACAAGCCGCCCGAGGATCTGGACGAAGCGCGCGAACAGGCGCGCCATTGCAAGGCCTGCCCGCTCTGGGAGCCCGCGACGCAAACCGTTTTCGGCAAGGGTCCGGCCGATGCGCCCGTCATCTTCGTCGGCGAACAGCCGGGCGATCAGGAGGATCTGGCGGGCGAGCCCTTCATCGGGCCGGCCGGCAAGGTCTTCGATGCCGCGCTGGCCGCTGCCGGCATCGACCGGGCCCAAGCCTATGTCACCAATGCCGTGAAGCATTTCAAGTTCGAGCCGCGCGGCAAGCGGCGCATCCACGCCAAGCCGAACATGGGCGAGGTCAAGGTCTGCCGCTGGTGGCTGGAGCAGGAGCGCGAGCTGATCCGCCCCCGCCTGATCGTGGCGCTGGGCGCGACGGCGGCGGCTTCCGTGCTCGGCCATAGCGTGACGATCCGCGACACGCGCTCGCGCCTCATCGACCTGCCCGATGGCGCGACGAAACTGCTCGTCACCGTCCACCCCGCCTATATCCTTCGCCTGCCGGACCCCGAGGCGCAGCGCCGCGAAACGCTGGCTTTCGAGGAGGATATGGGGCGCGTGAAGGCCGAGGTTCCGGAAATTGCCCTCGGCTAAGAGGCATCCCCCAACAAAACGCGGCGGACGATCGCTCGCCCGCCGCGTTTCATGTTCCGCTCGTCTGGCCGCGCGAGGCTGAGCTTCAGCCGCTCATCCGCTCGAAGCTGGAGTCGAGTTCGAGATTGAAGCCTTCCTTCGTCGGAGCCTGGGGGGCGGCGGCGGGAGCGGCCTTGACCGTGGCGGGCGGGGTGAAGCCCTGCGCCATGGCCTGAAGCTCCCGCACATTGGCCTTGGCGCGAGCCTGAGCCTTGGCGCGCGGCTGGATGGTCGGATGGTCGGCGCGGGGCGCGGCCGGGTGACCGGCGATGCGGAAGAAACTGGCCCGCTCGGCCAGTCGGCGCGCCTCGCCCGACAGCTGCTCGGCCGTCACGGACATTTCGTTGGCCGCGCCGCTGGAAGCCTGCGTCACCTCGTCGAGCTGCGTCACAGCCGCAACCGTCTGCTGCGTCACCTGGTCGAGCTGCGTGATCGCCTGATTGATCTGCTCCGCGCCGATATTCTGCTCGCGGCAGGCGGCGGAGATTTCGGCGACGAGTTCGGCCGTGCGCCGGATATCGGGCACGAGATTGCCCAGCATCGTGCCCGCTTCTTCGGCAACGCCCAGCGTGTCGCCGGACAAAGTGCCGATCTCCTGCGCGGCCAGCTGCGAGCGCTCGGCGAGCTTGCGCACTTCCGAAGCGACCACGGCGAATCCCTTGCCGTGTTGCCCGGCGCGGGCCGCCTCGATGGCCGCGTTCAAGGCCAGAAGATCGGTCTGGCGGGCGATTTCCTGCACCACGGAAATCTTCGCCGCGATGGTGCGCATGGCCACGACCGACTTCTGCACGGCCTCGCCGCTGCGCGCGGCATTGGTGGCCGCCATGGTGGCGATCTTCTCGGTCTGCGTGGCGTTCTCGGCGTTCTGGCGAATATTGGCGGCCATCTCTTCCATGGCGGCCGAAGCCTGTTCGGTGGCGGCGGCCTGCTCGCTGGCCCCCGACGACAGGCGCTGCGTGGTCGCGGCCTGCTGGGTGGAGCCAGCCGAAAGCTGCTCGGCCGTGACAGCGGCCTGGGTCGAGCCGGCGGCCACCTGCGCGGCGGAATTGTTCACGTCGGACGCGATTTCGGAGAGGTTCTCCACCATCTGGCCCATCGCGCGCTGGAGATCGGCGATCTCGTCCGTGCCTTTTGGATCGAGGCGCTGCGTCAGGTCGCCCTGCGCAATGGCGTTGGCGAGCGTGACGGATCGGCCAAGACCGCGCGAGATGGAAACCGCGATCCAGGTCGCGGCGGCCGCGCCGATCAGAATCGCGCCCACCAGCATCGAAAGGAGCCAGAAGCTCGTCGTGCTGTAAGAGGTCTTGGCCTCGGCCAAGGAGTCCTGCGTGATCCGATTGGCCTGCTCCACAGCCTTGTCGAGGCGCGCCAACAAGACATCGGCGACCGGCACCATCTCGTTCACCGTCATATCCTGGCTTTTCTGCATCCAGTTCTGCAGGCCGAGATCGGCTTGCTGGCGCAGCACCTGCGCCAGGTTCCTCCATTGCGCGCGCATGTCCTCTACATCGGGCGCAAGGGAAGCGGGCAGGGCGGTCGCCAGTTCGCGTGACAGCCGTTCGAAGTCAGCGCCAGCCGCATTCAGGGCGCCGCTCGACGCGTCCATCGCCGCATCTTGGGTGAGGGCGACTGTCTGCAGGGCTTCAAGCTGCGCCGTTTTCGCGGCCAGCTTCACGGCATCGAGGATCTCGCGCGCCGTCTCGTCCGCGCCCACCGCCTTCATACGGGCCTGCAGCGTTGCAAAGGAGCGTTCGAGGGAGGCCGCAAGAGGCTGGTAGGCGTTGACGGCCTTCGAGGCCAAAGCGACATCCGCATCCGCCGAAATCGGGAAGAGCTTCTGCGTGATGGTGCGGAACTTCTGCAGATCCGGTTCGATGGTCTGGAAAGACTGCCGATCCTGCGGCTGCATGGAGATCAGCAGACGCTGCTGCGCCTCATTCAACTTGTCCCAATTTCCGTCGAACAGCGTCTTCATCTTATCCACGAAGGCGGGGTCGCTGCTGTCCATCAACTGGCGCATATTCAACGAGATGTCCGCCAAGGCGGCTTTGAAGTCTTTCGCGGCGCTGACCTGTACGAAAGGTCCATTGACGAATTCGCCAAGCGTTTGATTGGATCGCTCGAGGCTGGCAAGCCCGAAGTAACCAATGCCACCCGTCAAGACGAGGACAGCTCCAAAGCTTGCTGCAAGCTTTGTCTTAACGGAGATGCGCATAGACATTCGACCTCAGAAGTTAAATTTATATAAGTCTTCAATACAGTGTGGCATCGGCCCATTAATGTGCGGTGAATGCGCGCATGTTTGTGCAGCTATAATGGATGCAATGAATTCTTAAGAATGGGAATTTTTATCTTTGGTCGTCTATCTCGAGTCTTGGATCTCTCGACCGTCGAGGCCGTCCGGTGATGGGCGGCGGAGCGGTTTCGATCATGTCCATGAAAACATTGTGGACGAGCGCGCCGGTGCGCTTTGAAAGCCCATCCCGATCCGCTACATAAAATGATCCTGAAAGGGTTGGGCTTTTCTGATCGTGGCGTGCCGCGCTCCTGACCCGTTTGCCGCAGAGGTTTAGCTTTGACCAAGGTCGCGGTCGATCTCGGAACCACCGCCACGGGCGAGCCGGCGGAGATGGATCTGGAGGAGCTTCTCTCGACCCGCCTTCTGGTGCAGGGCAATTCGGGCTCCGGCAAGTCGCATCTCTTCCGCCGCATTCTGGAGCAGAGCGCGGGCTGGGTGCAGCAGGCGATCATCGATCCCGAGGGGGACTTCGTGTCCTTCTCCGATCGCTTCGGCCATGTCGTGGTGGATGCCGATCGCACGCCGTCCGAGCTGGGGCGCATCGCCGCGCGCATTCGCCAGCACCGCGCCTCCGTGGTCCTCAATCTGGAAGGGCTCGACGCCGAGGTGCAGATGAGCTGCGCCGCCGCCTTCCTGAATGGTCTTTTCGACGCCGACCGGCATCACTGGTTTCCCATGCTGATCGCCGTGGACGAGGCGCAGATCTTCGCGCCCTCCATGGCGGGCGAAGTGGCCGACGAGGCGCGGCGCATCTCGCTCGGCGCCATGACCAATCTCATGTGCCGTGGCCGCAAGCGCGGTCTGGCGGGCATGATCGCGACCCAGCGACTCGCCAAGCTCGCCAAGAACGTCGCCGCCGAAGCGTCGAACTTCCTGATGGGGCGCACCTTTCTCGACATCGACATGGCGCGCGCGGCCGATCTTCTGGGCCTCGACCGCCGGCAGGCCGAGCGCTTCCGCGATCTGGAGCCCGGCCATTTCGTGGCCCTGGGGCCGGCCTTGTCGCGCAAGCCGATCCCCGTGCGCATCGGCCCGGTCGAGACCGCCGGCCGGTCGGGGCGGCCGGTCCTGATGGCGCTTCCCGAGGCCAGCCCCGAGGCCATGGCGGACCTGATCTTCACGGCGGGCGAGAACGAGCCCGACATCCTGCCTGCGCCCGTCCGGCGCGAGCCGCTGCCCACGCGCGAGCTTCTGGAGCGTGTGGCGGCCAATCGCGCGAGCGCGCCCGCGCCCCTGCGCGAGGAAGAGGCGGCCGAGCCCGATCCGGTGGCCGAGGCCGAGCGGCAGGCTGTGGTGGATGCGATCTTCGCCGATCTGATGGCCGATCCCGAAGCCGCGTTCCGCCCCGTCCAGATGCTGTATCAGGACTTCGTCACCCATTGCCGGCTGAAGCGCGTGGGCGATGGCGGGCTCGACATGGCGGGTTTTCGCCGCCGTCTGGCGCTGGCGCGCGCCGGCGTCGGCGCGGGCGGCGAGGACGAGGGCTGGGCCGAGGTCGTGCGCCGCTCCGAAGAACTGCCTGAGGATATGCAGGGCGTCTATCTCCTGCTGGCCAAGGCGGCGCGCGACGGCGAGCCCTGCCCGAGCGACGAGGTACTGGCCCGCGCCTATGGCAGCCATTCGCCCTCGCGGGGCCGCTTCCTGCTGACCTATATGTCGGAGCGCTTCTATATCGCCGCCGAGACGGATTTTCGCGGCAACCGCGTCGTCTCCATCGCCGGCACGGACTGGCGCACGGGGGCGGGTCTGTCGGGCAAGCGCGTGCCGGGCACGACGCCGCGCATGCGCCGGGCCTAGGGCCGACCGCAGAGCTTGGAGGGGTGGCTGGTGGTCTCTATCACCAGCCAAGAACTGAGCGGTGAGAGCGCCGGACAATACCTCGCGAGGTCGGCTGGTCGGGTCTTTCCACCATCCATGGGCGAGCCACTGATCTCGCCCATCCTTCGGACTGCGGCGAATGCTCGCCGATGCTGACTAGCATCGATTGTGCGTCGCTCCGCGCGGAGTGACGAAAATCCCTCGACCAGCCTCCGTCCGGCGGTCTTGGTAGGCGCTCTTCTTCCCCCTGGGCATTGTGAAACCACCTGATGTCTGTCGCGCCACGACGGGTATGTTCTGCTTCCCTGACGATAATATCCCCTCTGGTCGGGCAATATGCTCAGTTTAAAAGCTTCATGCTCAAGAACTTGGCAGTCTTTGTAGGTGTTCTGGCCGAATCGGATGGTTTCTCTCCCCTGTGCCCATGTCTTGTGGCCAGTAGTTTCGCAAGGATCGAGAACGCAGGCGGCGATCAGCGCCGATATAGTGCGGGAACCCGGCTCCTCGTCGCACGAACGTGAGGTCAACTGACGATTAATTTTACGCTTCAGCAATAACTTATTGGAGTTCGATTCAATTGGACCTATTCCAACAAGCCGGTTTTGACGCGTGGGGTGCATAGTCCTCCCATGCCGCGAAAGAGAGCGCGGCGAGGGGAAAAGGGACCAGCCTATGACTATCGATCGCCGCCGTGACATGCAGGAAAAGCTCTTCGTCGCTCGTGAGCGTCGCTCCTTCGAGGACCGCGCCCGTGCCGACCGGATCGTCGGCCTTTGGGCGGCCGAGCAGCTGGGTCTCAAGGGGCAGGCCATCGATGCCTACACGGGTTCGGTGATCGGCGCGGGCGTCGCCCGTCCGGGTGGTCGCGGCGGGTTCGATAAGGTCGCAGCCGATCTGGTGGCCCTCGGCATCTCGGCCGACACGGTGCGCGCCCGCTACGCCATGGCCATGGACGAGGGCGTCATGATCGGTCGCTCGGTCGCGATCGCCAACGCCAATTCGCTTTACGCCTAGACCCTCCTTTAAACCGAGACGCCGAGAAGGCGCAGGCTCCCCAGGATGAAGCCGTCGTTGATCGCAAACGCGACGGCTCCCTCCAAGGCGAGAGCGGTGATAAGGGCGAGCGGAGCAGGAAGCTCGCGCGCCACGAGGAAGCCCACGGCGACGAACAGCGTGTCGCCGAAGGCATTGAGAATGCTGTCGCCTTCGTAGCTGGGCGTGCCCGGTGCATTGCCGAACAGGGCGATGATGACAGGCGTGTTCTCCATCGCCTCCCAGATCGCGCTGGACGCGAGGGTCGCGAGAACCATCCAGCTGAGCGGCCAATGCGGCGCCATGCGCCCGATGAAGACCGCCAGACCCATTCCGAACATGACATGCAGCGCGGAATACCAATCCGCGAATTGCTGCGAGGCGCCCGGTGAATACGGGTCGCCGTCCCAAAGCGCCAGCGTGCCACAGGTGCAGGTGAGTGGCCGGCCCATCCAGCCAAGCCAGGCCGCCATCGCGGTCAGGATCGCGAGCCCGATCGCCACCTGCGCGGGAAGGCTTGTCGGCCC
This sequence comes from Aureimonas sp. D3, assembly GCF_001463805.1. NCBI lineage: Bacteria > Pseudomonadati > Pseudomonadota > Alphaproteobacteria > Hyphomicrobiales > Aurantimonadaceae > Aureimonas > Aureimonas sp. D3. The sequence goes on from NZ_BBWM01000072.1 coordinate 9,643, forward strand.
CGCGAATCCGCTTCGTGAGCGGTCGTGATGGATCATGTCACTCATCGTCGGGCATCCCATGGGCCGATCGTCCGGGTCGTCCGGCCCACTGTGCCTCGCCACGCGCAGCGTTCCTCGCCTGAATGAAACGTTGCGTTCGAGCCCGAAGTTGCACGGCCGCCCGCGCGACGGGGCGACGCAAGGTGGGCTCGGAAGAGCTGCTGGACAATGGACCGGGCGTCAGAATTCGTTCCGATTGCCGATGGAACACACGCGTCGACGCGCCATATGGTCGGGCAAGGTCCCGGTCTTCGCGGGCCGCTCCCGCCCGCGATGCTCGATGACCCGCTTTCTTCTCGTGACCCCGCCGCTTCTCAGCCATGTCCGCGCCTTCGAGGCGCTGGGCGAGGCGCTGGTCGCGCGTGGGCACAGGACGGCGATTCTCCTCAATGCCGGTGGCGCGGCGCTGGTGCGCTCGCCTGATATCGAGCCACTCGAAGTTGGCCCCGGCGCGGGACCGGCGCAGCTGACCGACCGGCCGACCGGGCTCTTCGGCATCCTGCGCACGGTGCGCGAGGGGGCGTGGCGCACAGAGGCGCTGGTCACCGAGGGCCCGCGCCTTGCCGCCCGCTGGGGCGCCGAGGCGGTTCTGGTCGATCAGATGGAACCGGCCGGCGCGCTTCTGGCCGAGCATCTGGAACTTCCCTTCCTGTCGGTCGCCGCCGCCTTGCCGATCGACCCCGACCCCGCCATTCCCGCGCCCTATCTCGGCTGGCCCTATGATTCGAGCCCGGACGGGCTGAAGCGCAACCGAGGCGGCGAGCGCGTCGCCCGGCTGCTTCTGCGCCGCCAGCGCGAGACGATTCGCGCGGCGTGCTCTCGCCTCGGGCTGCCGCTTCGCGAGCGGATGGAGGATTGCCTGTCGCCGCTGGCCAGTCTGTCGCAGACCGTGGCGGGCTTCGACTATCCACGCGCGCCCGCCGCGCGCATCGCCGCGCTCGGCCCCTTTCGCAGCACCAAGGACAATGTGGGCGACTCGCCGCTGCGAAGCGACGGAATCCGGCCCCTCGTCTTTGCCTCGCTCGGCACCTTGCAAGGGCACAGGCTCGGCCTGTTCCAGACGATTGCCCGCGCCTGCCGGCAGGTCGGCGCGCGGCTGGCGATCGCCCATTGCGGGCGTTTGTCGCCGGCCGAGGCAGCAACGCTCGACGCCGAACTCGTGACCGACTTCCTGCCCCAGCGCGCGATTCTGGCAGAGGCCGATCTCTGCATCTGCCACGCGGGCCTCAATACGGTGCTGGATGCGCTGGAAGCCGGCGTTCCCGTGCTGGCCTTGCCGATCGCTTATGATCAGCCGGGCGTTGCGGCGCGTCTCGTCCATCAGGGCGCGGGCCTCAGCCTCTCTCATCGCCTCCTGTCGCCGTCCGATTTGGCCCGCGCGCTGCAACGCTTGATGCGGGAACCCGGCTTTCGCCGCGAGGCCGAGCGCCTCGGCCGCGAGATCGCCTCGGCCGGCGGCGCGGCGCGGGGCGCTGAATTGGCCGAGCGCCTCGTCGCCGAGACGCTCGATGGCATCAGCCGGTCCCGCCGTCTCAAACAGCCCGAGCCCGCATGAGCGCAGAAGCCTATGATCTGATTCTCGCCGGCGGCGGTCTCGCCAACGGGCTGATCGCCCATCGCCTGATGGAGCGCCGGCCCGAGCTTCGGCTTCTCGTGGTGGAGGCCGCGCCTCGCTTAGGGGGCAACCACACCTGGAGCTTTCACGACGGCGATCTCTCCTATGTCGAGCATCAATGGATCGACCCGTTCGTCGCGCGTCGCTGGCCGGGCTATGACGTGCACTTTCCCCGCCGCGCGCGCCCGGTCGACACCGGCTATGCCTCCGTCTCGTCCGAACGCTTCGCCGATATCCTGTCGCCGGCACTCGGCGAGCGGCTTCTCATGGGCACGCCGATCCGCGCCCTGACGGCGCAGAGCGTCACGCTGGAGGACGGGCGAGTGCTTCAGGCGCGCGCCGTGATCGACGGGCGCGGCCAGCGACGGAGCGCGCATCTGACGCTCGGCTTCCAGAAATTTCTGGGGCAGGAATGGGAAACGGACGGCCCGCACGGCCTGACCCAGCCCATCGTCATGGACGCGACCGTGCCGCAGTCGGACGGCTATCGCTTCGTCTATGTCCTGCCCTTCTCGCCGACGCGGCTCCTGATCGAGGACACCTATTACGCCGATGGCGCGGCGCTGGAGCGCGAGGTCCTGCGCCGCGAGATCGCAGCCTATGCGACCCGGCGCGGCTGGCGGCTGAAGACGCTGGTGCGCGAGGAGGACGGCATCCTGCCCATCGCGCTCGGCGGCGACATGGGGCGGCTGATCGAGGAAGCGCAGGGCGTGCCGACCGTTGGCCTCGCGCGCGCGCTGTTTCACCCCACCACCGGCTATTCGCTGCCCGACGCCGTGCATGTGGCCGATCTCGTGTCCGCCGCGCCCGAGCTTTCGGCTGGGGCGCTGGAGCGCATCCTTTCGCAGCATGCGCGCAATCTCTGGAGCGACCGGGCCTATTTCCGTATGCTCAACCGGCTGCTCTTCGGCGCGGGCGAGCCGACGGAGCGCTACCGGATCCTGGAGCATTTCTACCGGCTGCCCGATCCGCTCGTGGCGCGGTTCTACGCCGCACGTCTGGAATTTTCCGACAAGTTGCGCATCTTCGTCGGAAAACCACCCGTCTCGGTTCGCGGCGCGCTGCGCATTCTCGCCGCGCCCGCCCGTCTCAAGGACAGTGCATGACCGCTTCCACACCCGTCGCCTTGTCCGGCTCCCGGCCGCAAACGGCCATCGTGATCGGGTCGGGCTTCGGGGGGCTGTCGCTGGCCATCCGCCTGCAGGCGGCCGGTATCCAGACGACGCTTCTGGAGAAGCGCGACAAGCCGGGCGGGCGCGCGTATGTCTATGAGGATCAAGGCTTCGTCTTCGACGCGGGGCCGACCGTCATCACCGATCCGAGCGCGCTTCAGGAGCTTTGGGCGGCTGCCGGCCGGCGGATGGAAGACTATGTGACGCTTCTGCCCGTCAGTCCCTTCTACCGGCTCTGCTGGGAGGACGGATACCAGTTCGACTATGCCAACGACCAGGCCGAGCTGGATCGGCAGATCGCGGCCAAGAGCCCGGCCGATGTCGAGGGCTATCGCCGCTTCCTGGCCTATTCGCGGGCCGTGTTCGAGGAAGGCTATCTCAAGCTCGGCACCGTGCCCTTCCTGCATTTTCGCGACATGATCCGCGCCGGGCCGCAACTCGCCAAGCTCCAGGCGTGGCGCTCGGTCTATGCCAAAGTGTCCGAGTTCATCACGGACGAGCAGTTGCGGCAGGCCTTCTCCTTCCATTCGCTGCTGGTCGGCGGCAACCCGTTCGCGACCTCCTCCATCTATGCGCTGATCCATGCGCTGGAGCGCGAATGGGGCGTGTGGTTCCCCAAGGGTGGGACGGGCGCGCTGGTGCGCGGCATGGTAAAGCTGTTCGAGGATATCGGCGGGCGCACCGAGCTTTCGGCCGAGGCGGAGCGGATCGAGACGGAAGGCGCGCGCGCGACGGGCGTCGTCCTGAAAGACGGCCGGCGCTTTACAGCCGATGTCGTCGCCTCCAACGCCGATGTCGTGCACACCTATGCTGGGCTGCTCGGCCACACGCCGCGCGGCGAAAAGGAGGGCAAGCGCCTCAAGGGCAAGCGCTTCTCCATGTCGCTCTTCGTCCTCTATTTCGGCCTCAAGCGGCACCAGCCGCAGCTTCAGCACCACACGGTCCTGTTCGGCCCGCGCTATCGCCCGCTGATCAACGAGATCTTCAAGGCGAACACGCTGGCCACCGACTTCTCGCTCTATCTGCACAGCCCCTGCGCGACCGACCCTTCGCTCGCGCCTGATGGTGCGGGGAGCTATTACGTGCTCTCGCCCGTGCCCCATCTCGGCAATGCGCCGCTCGACTGGAGCGTGGAAGGGCCGCGCTATGCCGACCGCATTCTCGACTATCTGGAAGCGCGCTACATGCCGGGCCTGCGCGCCGATCTCGTGACGCAGCGCATCTTCACGCCGAACGATTTCCAGAGCGAGCTGAATGCCCATCATGGTTCGGCCTTCTCGCTCGACCCCGTGCTGACGCAATCAGCCTATTTCCGAGCCCACAATCAGGACGATGCGATCCGCAATCTGTTCTTCGTCGGCGCGGGCACGCATCCAGGCGCGGGCGTCCCGGGCGTCGTCGGCTCGGCCAAGGCGACGGCCGGCCTGATCCTGAACCAGGCGGCATGAGCACAAAGGAAGCGGGCGAACTCGATCGGTTCGCAGAAGCGTCGATCGCTCAAGGGTCGAAGAGCTTCGCCGCCGCTGCGCGCCTGTTCGACGGGGCGACACGGCGCGATGTCATGCGCCTTTACAGCTGGTGCCGCCATTGCGACGACGTGGTGGACGGGCAGGAGGGCGGGCAAGGCCATGTCGCCTCGCCCGAGCCGCCCGAAGCCCGCATTGCCGGGCTCCGGCGCGACACCGCGCGGGCGCTGGCGGGTGAGACAGAGGGTCTCCCGTTGAGCTTTCGCGCGCTGGGCGCGGTCGCACGGCGCCACGCCATGCCCGCTAGCCTGTTCGAGGAGCACCTGAACGGCTTCGCGCTCGACGTGGAGGGACGACGCTACGAGACGCTGGACGAGCTTCTCACCTATTGCTGGCATGTGGCGGGCGTCGTCGGCGTCATGATGGCGCGCGTCATGGGCGCGAGGGACGAGGCCGTGCTCGACCGCGCGGCCGATCTCGGCCTTGCCTTCCAGCTCACCAATATCGCGCGGGATGTCGTCGCCGATGCGGGGGAGGGGCGCGTCTACCTGCCGCTTTCCTGGCTGCGCGAAGAAGGGCTTTCGCCGGACGATCTCCTCGACCCGGCCAAGGCGGAGGCCGTCGCCCGGCTGCGCGCCCGGCTCGTCTCGGCCGCCGAGCCCTATTACGCCTCGGCCCGCATCGGCATCGACCATCTGCCCCGCCGCTCGGCCTGGGCCATCGCGACGGCCGCGCTCGTGTATCGCCGTATCGGGCTGAAGCTCGTCGCGCGCGGCCCGGCCGCGCATGGTATCAGAATCTCCACGAGCGGGCCGGAGAAGCTCGCAGCCATCGTTTCAGGCGCGCGCATCGCCTTCGCCCCGCGCCGTCCCGGCGGACCGGCCCGCGACAGGACGCTCTGGCAGCGGCCCTCCATGAGCCTGCACAGCGCTTCGATGTGAGCGGCCTTTTCCATGACAGACGAGGCTCCTAAGCTTCGCTGACCCAGTGGAAAGGGAAGCGGCATGTCGCGCACGACTCAGGAAGCGGATCAAGAGATGATCTGGGCGGAGGTCGATGCCTATCTCGGCCGGGAACTGCACCTGACCGACCCCGTGTTGGAGGCGGTTCTCGCGGCCAATGCCGTGGCAGGGCTGCCGGCCATCGATGTCTCGCCCGCGCAAGGGCAGATGCTCGCTCTCTTCGTGGCGATGGCGAAGGCCGAGCGCATTTTGGAAATCGGCACGCTCGGCGGTTTCAGCACGATCTGCATGGCCCGCGCCCTGCCGGAAACGGGTCGTATCGTCACGATCGAGCGGGAGTCGGTCCATGCCGAAGTCGCCCGTGCCAATTTCGAACGCGCCGGGCTACAGGACCGGATCGACCTGCGGGTCGGCGCGGCGCTGGACGTGCTGCCGGATCTCGAAGGGCCGTTCGATCTCGTCTTCATCGACGCCGACAAGCCCAGCAATCTCTTCTATTTCGAATGGGCTATGCGCCTGTCGAAGCCCGGCACGGTGATCATCTTCGACAATGTGATCCGCAAGGGCGCGGTGGTGGACGAGGCCAGTCTCGACGCGAATGTCCAGGGCGCGCGGGCAGCTATCCGCCTCTTGGGCAGCGATTCGCGCCTCAAGGCCACGGCCCTGCAAACGGTCGGCTCCAAGGGCTGGGACGGGTTCGCGCTGGCGGTGGTCGCCTGACCTGCTGCGCCCTCAGACCGCGCCGAGTTCCAGTTCGCGTCGCGTCTCGGCTTCCACGAGATGGCGCGGGCCGATGGATCGGTCGAACACCTGCACGAGAAGGGCTTCCAGTCGCGAGGCGGGGCCGAGCGCGCTGACGAGATAGGCGCGCGCTTCGTCCACATGCCGGTCGATTCGCCGTCCGACCTGCTCGGGGCCGATGATGGAAACGATGGTGGACTTCAACGAGTCCTTGCCGGTGTCCTTGCCGATCACGACGGCGCTGGGGCCGGCGGCATCCAGAAGGTCGTCCAGAAGCTGAAAGGCAAGGCCCAGCTCGCGCGCGAAGCCCTGTAGGGCGGCTCGGACCTCGGGTTTGGCGCGGCAGAGAACGGCACCCAGTTCCACGGCGGCGGTAAAGAGCGAACCGGTCTTGAGGCCGTTGGCCGCATCGATCTCGCTGACCGGACGCGGCCCGCGCCCGCCGCGCAAATCCTGATACTGGCCGGCGACGAGCCCGCGCGCGCCCACCGCATCCGCCAGAACCGCGACGCATTCGCCCCGCTGCGCGCTGTCGGCGCCTTCCAGCCGGGCCAGCGTGCCATAGGCCTGCGAAAGAATGGCGATGGCGCAGAGCACCGCGACATCCTCGCCATGAGCGCGGTGCAGGGTCGGGCGTCCGCGCCGAAGCTCGGCATCGTCCATGCAGGGCAGGTCGTCGAGGATCAGGGAGGCGGCGTGCACCATTTCCAGCGCGCAGCCGGCGTCCATCGCCGCCTCGCGCGGGCCGCCCAGAGCCTCGGCCACCAGCAGCGTCACGAGCGGGCGCAGCCGCTTGCCGGGGGCCAGGACCCCGTCCCGCAGCGCGATGTCCAGAGAGGACTGGCCCTCCACCACGCAGGGCATGAGTTCGGCCAATCGGTGATCCACCTCGGCGAGAAGGTCGCGGGTCGTCTGCGGTCCGGCTGTCATCGTCGCGTCGCAACCTTCTTCAATCGTCGAGGGCAGCCCGTCGCCTGCACACAAAACTCGATGTAAATTAGTAGCACTCCAAAAGTGTTCGGGAAGTGCGTTATCAGCCTTACGACCTATGTCTGCGACGATAGGACATAGAGCGCCGCTTGCTGTTCGCGAGCGCAAGGCGACATAAATCGAAGCGCTGCCGTGCCGAATCGCGACTGCCAGAAGGAGCCCTCCGTGCCAGAGGCCGATATTCGTTCACGCAAGGGTGATCATCTCGACATCGTCTTGCGCCCGGCCCTCGTCTCGGCGCGCGTCAACGCAGGCTTCGACGCGGTGCGTTTCGAACATGCCGCTCTGCCGGAGGTCGATCTGGACGAGATCGATCTGTCGACGCAATTCCTGGGTCGCCGGCTCGGCGCGCCTATCCTCATCTCCTCGATGACGGGCGGGATGGAGCGCGCCGCGCGCATCAACCTGAGGCTGGCGGAGGCTGCGCAGGTGCTGGGTCTGGCGCTGGCAGTCGGCTCGCAGCGCATCGCCATCGAGGGGCGTGGGCAGGGCGGGCTCGACGGCTCGTTGCGCCGCGCCGCGCCCGATGTGCCGATCCTCGCCAATATCGGCGGCGCGCAGCTTCTGGCCGGCTGGGGCCTCGACGAGGCGCGCCGCGCGGTCGACATGATCGAGGCCGATGCGCTGATCGTCCATCTGAACCCGCTGCAGGAAGCGGTGCAGCCGGAAGGCGACCGGCGCTGGCGTGGGCTTCTGTCCGCCATCGAGGCGCTGGCGCGAGACCTTGGACGCCCCATCGTCGCCAAGGAGGTCGGCAATGGCCTGTCGGGCCGGCTTGGCCGCAGGCTGATGGATGCGGGCGTTCATGCGCTGGATGTCGCCGGGGCAGGGGGCACGAGCTGGGCGGCCATCGAGGCCGAGCGGCTTCAGGACCCTGTCGCGAGGGCGACGGCCCTGCTCTTCGCCGACTGGGGCATTCCGACCGCGCGCGCCATTCGGGACGTGCGCGCCGCCTGCCCGGAGGCCGTGGTGATCGGCTCGGGCGGCGTGCGCCATGGGCTGGATGTGGCGAAGGCCATTCGCCTCGGCGCCGATCTCGCCGGCCAGGCGGCGGCCGCTCTGCCGGGGGCCGATCATTCGGCCGAGGCGGTCGTGGCGCATTTCCAAGAGGTGATCCAGCAATTGCGCATCAGCTGCTTCTGCACCGGCTCGCGCGATCTCGCCGCGCTGCGGCAAGCACCGCTCCTGTCGGACGAGGGCTGAAACGAAGCCGCCCGATTTTTCTGGTTTGCGCTGCGGCCGGCTTCCTTTATCCAAACGCCATCCGACGGGTTCCCATGGGAGGATGCATGACCGCCACGCTCGAGGAGTTTTTCGCTCCCTTTGCCGCCAGGAGCCCGATCGGGCGCGACGTCGCCGCGCTGCTGACGGAGCTGGCCGGAGCTGCCGCGAGCCTCCAGACGCTGATCAGCTCGGGCGGTGCGATGGGCGGGGCCAGCGCGACCTCTCCCGAGGGCGCGGCCAACGGCGGCGGCGATGTGCAGAAGGTCTTGGACCTCGAAGCCGATCGCCTCTTCGTGGCGGCCGCCCGTGCCGCGCCGGTGGCCTTTTACGGCTCCGAGGAGCAGGACGAGGCCGTGGCGATGCAGCCCGAGGGCACGCTCGCGCTGGCGATCGACCCGCTCGACGGCTCGTCCAATATCGAGACCAATGTCTCCATCGGCACGATCTTCTCCGTGCTGCCGGTCGAGGCCGAGCACCGGGCCGATCCCGCCAGCGTCTTCCGCCAGCCCGGCCGCCGTCAGCTGGCTGCCGGTTTCTTCGTCTATGGGCCGCAGCTTCTTCTGGTCGCGACGGTCGGCGAGGGAACGCATGTCTTCGGCTGGTCGCCCGAGACACGGCGCTTCACCTTCGCGCAGACGCTGCGCATTCCCGAAGACGCTAAGGAATATTCGATCAACGCTTCGAACGTTCGCCATTGGGACGCGCCGGTGCGCCTTTATGTCGATCGGTGTCTCGCCGGCAAGGACGGCCCGCGCGGGCGCGACTTCAACATGCGCTGGGTCGCCTCCATGGTGGCGGACGCCTATCGCATCTTCGTGCGCGGCGGCGTCTATCTCTATCCCGGCGACAGCCGCAAGGGCTATGCGCAGGGGCGTATCCGCCTTCTCTACGAGGCGAGCCCGGTGGCCTTCTGCGCCGAGCAGGCCGGCGGTGCGGCGACGGACGGCATTCATCCCATCCTCGACATCGTGCCTGAGGGGCTGCACCAGCGCACGCCCGTCGTCTTCGGCTCGCGCAACGAGATTCTGGAGATCGGCCGTATCATGGCGGACCCCGACAGCCTCGCCACCGAATCCCCGCTTCTCCTGCATCGCCCGACCGGCGGAATCTGAGCATCATGGCCGCAGACCTCGTTATCGCCCCGTCCATCCTTTCCTCCGACTTCTCGCGCCTGGGTGAAGAGATCGCGGCGGTCGACCGTGCCGGGGCGGACTGGATCCATCTCGACGTGATGGACGGGCACTTCGTGCCCAACATCACCTTCGGCCCGCCGGTCGTGGCGGCCGTGCGAGGTGCGTCGAAGAAGTTCTTCGACGCCCATCTCATGATCGAGCCGGCCGATCCCTATCTCGAAGCCTTCGCCAAGGCGGGTTGCGACGGCATCACCGTCCATGCCGAGGCAACGCGCCATCTCGACCGCTCGCTGCAGGCGATCCGCGCGCTCGGCTGCAAGGCGGGCGTCGCCATCAACCCGGCCACGCCCGAAACGGCGATCCAATACGTGCTCGACCGCGTCGATCTCGTTCTGGTGATGACGGTCAATCCCGGCTTCGGCGGGCAGAGCTTCATCCGCTCGACGCTGGACAAGATCGGGCGCGTGCGCGCCTTGATCGGCGACCGGCCCATTCGGCTTCAGGTGGATGGTGGCGTTGCGCCCGATACGATCGGGGAGATCGTGGCTGCCGGAGCCGATACGTTCGTGGCTGGCTCGGCCGTCTACAAGGGCGGCAACGAGGACGCCTATCGCGCCAACATGGATGCGCTGCGGAAAGCTGCCGGGCGCGGCTGACGAGATTGGGTTTGGCGACAGAAGGATTTGAAGCAGTGCCATCTGGCTTCAAGTCCTTCTCAACTTGACGTGATAATGCTGCCTGATCGAAAGGCTTTTCACAGTCGAAACACCCGGTCCCGGCGCGCTTGTACCGATTTAAACTGTGACCCCGGCCTGATCGGCCGATGATTTTCTTCGCAGGTGCGTTCGAAATCCCCGGACGCCCCGTTGCGTCTGGCTGAAAACAACACACCTATCTGCCGCGTCGCGTCGTGGGGACGGTTGCGAACGGCCGTCTCGCGGACAGGCCATCGGAAGCCCCGCACTGGGTCCGGAGATGGTCCTCGCGAGACGGAAGGAAACACGCGGACGGATCGTCCGCCGCCAAGGAGGGGTCGTTGGACCAGACATTATCGAATGCAGCCGCGGACACCGCGCTGACGGGCATTGCGCCCGACACCGTGCCGACCTGGGTCTGGCTCGCGACGCTCGGGGCGATCGCGGCCCTGTTCATCTTCGACTTCCTGACCCATGTCCGAAAGCCGCATGAGCCGACCTTCAAGGAAGCGGCGCTCTGGTCCACCTTCTACGTGGCGCTGGCCCTCCTGTTCGGCTGGGGCGTCTGGCATTTCTGGGACCGCGAGCACGGCGTCGAGTATTTCGCCGGCTTCATCACCGAGAAGTCGCTGTCGGTCGACAATCTCTTCGTGTTCGTCATCATCATGAAGAGCTTCCGCGTTCCGGCGGCCTACCAGCAGAAGGCCCTGCTGATCGGCATCGTGATCGCGCTCATCATGCGCGGCATCTTCATCGCGCTCGGCGCCGCCGCCATCGAACGCTTCTCCTGGGTGTTCTACCTCTTCGGCCTGTTCCTTCTGTGGACGGCCTGGAAGCTCGTGGTGGAAAGCCTCAAGCACACCAAGTCCACGGACGAGGACTACGAGCCCAACGGCGTGGTGAAGTGGTTCCAGCGCCATATGCCGACCACAGACGATTACCGCGGCAACGCGCTGACGGTGATCGAGAACGGCAAGCGCATGTTCACGCCGATGGCGATCGTCATCCTGGCGCTCGGCATGACGGATCTGCTCTTCGCGCTGGACTCGATCCCCGCGATCTACGGCCTGACCGACGCGCCCTATATCGTCTTCACGGCGAACGCCTTCGCGCTGCTCGGCCTGCTGCAACTCTACTTCCTGCTGGGCGGCCTGCTCGATCGTCTAGTCTATCTCGGCATCGGCCTGTCGCTGATCCTCGCCTTCATCGGCGTGAAGCTCATCATCCATGCGATGGAAGCCAACACGCTGCCCTTCCTGAATAGTGGTCAGCCGATCGAGGGACTACCGCATATCGAGACGGGCTTCTCGCTGTCGGTGATCGTCGGCATCCTCGTCGTCACCACGGTGGCGAGCTTGCTGAAGAGCCGGTCAGACGCCCGCAAGTTGCGGTAAGAAGCACATCTTTCCGTGATGAATTGAGGAAGGCCGGCACCACGCCGGCCTTCTTCGTTAAAAATGAGTTGGGATAAGGGGAGGCTGCCTCTTCTTTTTGCTTGCCTGTTTTTCGATAAGCCCCTCACATACCCTCATCGCCGCGAGGTGTTGAAAGCGCGTTCAGTCGACATGCAACTGTCATGCGACCATGATAGCCGGCAGGCCGCGCACGGTTCGCACAAGCAGGGAACCGGCCGACACTGCGGCAATCGAGGGAGAAGGCCCGACATGATCCGGACATTGAATCACGGCGTTTCCATTTTGGCCGTCGCGGCTTTCGCGTTTTCCGCCGCCATTCCGGCCGCCCGCGCCCAGTCGATGGACGAACTGGTCGCCGCCGCCAAGAAAGAAGGGCAGCTCACCACGATCGCCCTGCCGCATGACTGGTGCAACTACGGCGCGATGATTTCGGGCTTCAAGGCCAAGTACGGCCTTCAGGTCAACGAACTGAACCCCGATGCCGGCTCGGCCGACGAGATCGAGGCCATCAAGGCCAATAAGGGCAATACCGGCCCCCAGGCGCCCGACGTGATCGATGTCGGCCTGTCCTTCGGCCCGCAGGCCAAGACCGACCAGCTCGTTCAGCCCTACAAGGTTGCGACCTGGAGCGAGATCCCGGACGACGCCAAGGATGCCGAGGGCTACTGGTATGGCGACTATTATGGTGTTCTCACCTTCGAGGTGAACAAGGACATCGTGAAGGACGCGCCGAAGGATTGGTCCGATCTTCTGAAGTCCGACTATTCCAACTCCATCGCGCTGGCCGGCGATCCGCGTGCTTCCTCGCAGGCGATCCAGGCTGTCTATGCCGCCGGTCTTTCGGCCAAGCCGAACGGTACCGCGACGGAAATCGCCGATGCCGGCCTCGACTTCTTCAAGAAGCTGAACGCCGAAGGCAATTTCGTCCCCGTCATCGGCAAGCCCGCCTCGCTGGCGCAGGGCACGACGCCCATCATGATCCGCTGGGACTACAACGCCCTGGCCGGCCGCGACACGCTGAACGGCAACCCGCAGGTCGAGGTCATCGTGCCCAAGACGGGCGTCGTCGCCGGCGTCTACGTTCAGGCGATCAGCGCCTTCGCGCCGCATCCGAACGCCGCCAAGCTCTGGATGGAATATATCTATTCCGACGAGGGCCAGCTCAACTACCTCAAGGGCTATTGCCACCCGATCCGCTTCAACGCGATGGCCAAGGCCGGCAAGATCCCGCAGGATCTGCTCGACAAGCTGCCCCCGGCCGCCGACTACGAGAAGGCCAAGTTCCCGACGCTGGCCGATCAGAATGCCGCCAAGGCCGAGATCACCACCAAGTGGGACGAGGTCGTCGGCGCCAAGGTCCAGTAAGACCGTCTCGAAAGGCCGCTCGATCCATGGGCGGCCTTTTCGCATACTCCGTCCGTTCGGTCCCCTCGGAGCGGGCGTGCGACTGAACACGAAAGGGAACGTTACCGCCTCGCTATCTCCTCAGGATGGCGTCCCAGGCGCGAGCGTCTCGGCAACGCTGTGAGGTGAGCTTGTCGTCAAGCGTCGGAATTCTTCAAGCGAGCGAGAGTGGGGCTGGTACGGCCGGCCCTTTGGCGGAGCGGCGGGCCAAGCTTTCGATGGCGTGGCTCGGCGTCGTGCCGTTTCTCCTGTTCGCGCTTTTGTTTCTGATCGGGCCGACGCTCTACCTCATCATCGGCGCTTTTCAGAACCCGGCCGGCGAGTTCACCTTCGCCAATCTGACCGCCCTGTTTCAGCCGCAGATTCTGGCGGCCTACTGGATCTCGATCCGCATCAGTCTGGCCTCCGCCGGGCTCGGCGCGTTGATCGGCTTCTTCGTCGCCTATGCCATCGTGCATGGCGGACTGCCCTCCTGGGTGCGCTCCAGCACGGTCACCTTTTCGGGCGTCGCGTCCAATTTCGCGGGCATCCCGCTTGCCTTCGCCTTTCTGGCGACGGTCGGCCGGCTCGGCCTCGTCACCTGGTTCCTGAACGAGGCCTTCGGCCTCAACATCTACCGGATGGGCTTCAATCTCCTCAGCTTCTGGGGACTGACGCTCACCTATCTCTACTTCCAGATTCCGCTGATGGTCCTCATCATCGCGCCGGCGCTGGATGGGCTGAAGCGCGAATGGCGGGAGGCTTCCTCGATTCTGGGCGCGACCAACTGGCAATATTGGCGCATGATCGGCCTGCCCGTGCTCTTCCCGAGCCTGCTCGGCTGCTTCCTCCTGCTCTTTGCCAACGCCTTCGGCGCCATCGCCACGGCCTATGCGCTGACGGGCTCTTCGCTCAACATCGTGCCGATCCTGCTCTACGCGCAGATCCGGGGCGACGTGCTCTACAATCCCAATCTCGGCTATGCGCTGGCCTTCGGCATGATCGTCATCACCGGCTGCTCCAACCTCCTTTACATCTGGCTGCGCTCGCGCGCGGAACGGTGGCTCAAGTGAAACCACGTCGCGTCACGGCCACCATCATCGTTCTGCTGGCGGCGCTTTATTTCCTGCTGCCGCTCTGGGCGACCTTCCAGTTCTCGCTCTCCATGCTGCGCGGCACCTGGAGCTTTCAAGCCTACAAGGTCGTCTTCGCCGACCAGCGCTTTCAGGAGACGTTCCTGTTCTCGGCCGTGGCGGCGCTTGCCACCATCGTGCTCGGCGCGCTCCTCGTCGTGCCGACCGCCTATTGGGTTCGCCTGAAACTGCCGCGCTTTCGCCCGGTGGTGGAGTTCATCACGCTCCTGCCGCTGGTGATCCCGCCCATCGTGCTCGTGTTCGGCTATCTCCGGCTTTACAATTCCTCCTCATGGCTGCCCTTCACCGATACGGTGGCCGGTACCAACGTGCTGCTCGTCTTCGGCTATACGGTTCTGGCGCTGCCCTACATGTATCGCGCAGTGGACACGGGGCTTCAGGCCATCGACATCCGCACACTGACGGAGGCGGCCGAAAGTCTGGGCGCCAAGCGCGGGGCCATTCTCTGGAACGTCATCCTGCCCAATGTCCGTCCCGCCGTCCTGTCGGGCGCGTTCCTGACCTTCGCCATCGTGATCGGCGAGTTCGTTCTGGCGAGCCTTCTCAACCGGCCGGCTTTCGGCCCCTATCTCCAGAATGTCGGCGCCAACCGCGCCTATGAGCCGGCGGCTCTGGCCGTCATCTCGTTTGCCGTCACCTGGGCCTGCATGGTCCTGTTGCAGATGGCCGGCGGCCGGGCGCCGGGCAAGCCACGCATGCGCCTTTTCTCCTTTCCCTCTCGCAAGCGAGCGTCCGCATGAGTTTTCTGACGATCGAAGGCGTTCGCAAGAGCTTCAACGGCACGCCGGTCCTGCGCGAGTTCGACCTGTCGGTGGAGCGCGGCGAGTTCGTGTCCTTCCTCGGGCCGTCCGGCTGCGGCAAGACGACCATGTTGCGCATCGTCGCCGGCTTCGAGACCCCGAGCGCGGGTAGGGTGCTGATCGCCGGCGAGGATGTCACCCTGACCCCGCCCAACGCGCGACGCATCGGCATGGTGTTTCAGGCCTATGCGCTGTTTCCCAATATGACGGTGGGAGACAATGTCGGCTTCGGCCTCAAGATCGCCGGCATGGGCAAGGCGGAGATCGGCGCGCGGGTAGACGAGATGCTGCGCCTCATCAAGCTGCCGCATCTCAAGGACCGCTATCCCTACCAGCTATCGGGCGGTCAGCAGCAGCGCGTGGCGCTCGCCCGCGCCATCGCGCCCAAGCCGCGCGTGCTTCTGCTCGACGAACCGCTATCGGCGCTCGACGCCAAGATCCGCGTGTCGCTGCGCGAGGAGATCCGCGAGCTTCAGCGCGAGCTTGGCATCACCACGATCTTCGTCACGCATGACCAGGAAGAAGCCCTGTCCATGTCGGATCGGATCGTGGTCATGAGCGAGGGGCGGATGGAGCAGGTCGGCACGCCCTTCGAAATCTACAACCGCCCGCGCACCCGCTTCGTTGCCTCCTTCGTCGGCACGCTCGGCCTCTTGGAGGGCGAGGCCGCGCAGGGCGACCGCGTGATCGTCGCCGGTCAGGAAATCCAGGCCGAGACGCCGGGGGCCGCGCCCGGCAGCCGCGTCACGCTGGCGCTGCGGCCAGAGGCCCTGTCGCTCCAGCCCAATCTCGATCGGCGCAACCGGCTGAATGGAGAGATCGTGGACGTCGCGTTTCTCGGCTCTGTCGTGCGCATCCGCGCGCGCTTCGGCGAGAACGAGCTGTTGATCGACACGTTCAACGACCCCGCCGCACCGCCGCCGCCGCGCGGCGACAAGGTGAGCGTCTATTTCTCGCCCGATGACGTGCAGTGCCTCGATGCGGCGACGGGCGCGAGCCATCGCCCGCTGCCCGGCATGGCCGGCGTTTCCAGCGCGCCGGCGCTGGCCGAGGTGCGCTGAGCGGCGAGCCAATCGACGCCGCGATCACAGACTTGAGAGGCCCTTGTAAGCCTTCGGTGTCGCCCGACATGATAAACTGGCCACTGGATTGGCCCCATGGGCCGGTCGGGCGCGAAGAGGTTTTGCATTGGACGTGTATGACGGAACGGCCGAACTCGCGGCGGGGCCTCTCCTTTTCGCGCGCGGGGCGGACGAGGCCGTCTGTCGTGCGGCCGTGGTCTGCGTCACGCGGTCCGGCGATCCGGCCCCGCGCATTGTGGTGCCGGACGGCAAGGCCACCGCGCCGTTGCGCCTCGTCACGCTGTTCGAGCATGACGTCTGGCGCGCCGATCTGTCGCTGCCCGCCCGTGCGGGCGCGTCCTATGAGGTGAACGGTCGGCTCCATCCCGTCGTAACGCGGTTCGAAGGCGATACCGCGCTCGCTTTCGTCTCCTGCAACGGACAGGAGAACGGGGACGAGGCGCGCTCGCACGAGGATCGCGACGTGATGTGGCGTCGGCTCTGGAGCGAGCACCAGCGCCGGCCCTTCGCCCTGCTGCTGCATGGCGGCGACCAGCTCTATGCCGACGAAGCCTCGAGCGCCCATCCCGAGGTCGCGCGCTGGGCCGAGCTTGCCCTCGACGAAAGACCATCCGTGGTCTGGACGGGCGAGATGGAAGAGGCCGTGCGTTTCTACTTCTTCCGCCGCTATCTCGACCTTCTGCGCCAGCCCGCCGCCGCCTCGCTCTTTGCCCACGTCCCCTCGCTGATGATCTGGGACGATCACGATATTTTCGACGGCTGGGGCAGCCATCCGCCGGCCTTACAGGAAAGCCCCGTCGCGCTCGGGCTGTTCAAGGCCGCGCGCGAGATGTTTCTTCTGTTCCAGCTGGGCGCAAGCGAAGCGCATCTGCCCGGCACCTGCCCGGATCGCTCCGGGCGGAGCTTTACGCAGGCCGCGCATTTCCCCGGCCTGTCGGTGATCCTGCCCGATCTGCGCTCCGAGCGCCGGCCCGATCGCGTGATGGGCGAGGCCGGCTGGGCCGCCTTCGAGGCGACCTTGGGGGAAGCGCCCGAAGGCGCGCGGCGCGTCGTCGTGTCCAGCGTGCCAGCGCTCGGGCCGCGCCTCAGCCTCGTGGAGGCGCTGCTCGATTTCTATCCCGGCCAGCAGCAATACGAGGACGATCTGCGCGACCAGTGGCAGAGCCGGGCGCACCGGGCGGAATGGCGGCGCTTTCTGGCCGCGCTGGAAGGCGAAGCCGTCTGCCGCCGCTCGCCGGTGACGATCGTGTCGGGCGAAATCCATCTGGCGACGCGCGGCACGATGGAATGCCGCGAGGGCGTCCTGATCCATCAGCTCGTCGCCTCCGGCATCACCCATCCCAAACCGCCCCGCGCGCTGGGCCTTGGCCTCGGCCTTCTCTCGCGTCTGGGCGAGTCGCCGCTCAAGGGCCGCAAGATTCGCCTGCGCCCGCTTCCGGGGCAGAACGCGGTCTACACCGCCGATCGCAACTATCTCGTGCTGACGCGGGAAGAAGGGAGCTGGCACGCCGCGTGGGAGCTGGAAGAGCGGGGGCGGACCCCCGCGCTGGCTTTGGATTAGAAGCATCTCGGCAATGGGTGCGGCTTCTGCCGCCGACGCAACCATGGCGCTGGCTGGAGCCTCAGCCGGTCATCCGCCCGGCGAGTGGGGCTGCTCGGGTGCTCCCCAGCCCCTAGCGCTGGCCTGCCGTGTTGACGCCGAAGGAATAGATCGGTGCATGGGCGACGGCCGAAAGATGGGGTGCGGCCGCCGCCGGGCCGTTGCGCTCCCAGCCATTGGCGAGGTCGCGCGCCAAGGTCTCGCCTTCGCTCCAGCGCCCATATCCGCTCGCCCGGTTGATATGGCCGGCGTCGCCCAGATCGATGAAGCCCGAGCCCCAGGCCTGCGCGAAGGAGCGGGCCGTCGGCAGACTCATATAGGGATCGTTGCGCGAAGCCACGACCACGGAGGGAAAGGGCAGGGCCTCGCGCGGAATGGGAGCGAAGGACAGGAAGCGCGGGTCGTTGCGCGTCATGCGCGCCGAATCGGCCGGGGCGACGAGCAGCGCGCCCGCCACATGTTCGGCCGAGGGGCGCGAGGCCAGATGCGCCACCAGAATGGCGCCCAGACTATGGGCAACGAGAACGGCGCCCGGCGCGGCAGCGAGATGGGCTTCCAGCGTGTGAAGCCATTCGCTGAGGATCGGGTTCTCCCAATCCTCCTGCTCGACCAGAAGGGCGTCCGGGTCGTTTTCGGTGAGATGGCGCTGCCAATGTCCGTTTTCCGAGCCGCGCCAGCCGGGAATGACGAGAATGCGAGCCATGGGTTCGGTTCTCCCTCTGGGGCGCGCGACGATCGCGCCGGTTTCGTAAGGGACTCTTTCGGGAGCCCGTCGGGCTTTCGAAACAGCGTGTGAGGGACAATCTACCGGCGCGGTCGATCATTTCGAAACAAACCCATGCTGAAATCCGCCGGGGAGGCGAATGACGGTTCCCTGAAATTCGCCTCCCGCAGCATCAGCCTGGGATGATGCGCAGTATCAGCCCGGCATGACCGGCCAGACGAAGGCGATCAGCGGCACGCCGACGAAGAGCACGATGAGCGACAGAGGCAGGCCGAGCCGCCAGTAATCGCCGAAGCGATAGCCGCCGGGCGCCATGACGATCGTGTTGCACTGGTGGCCGATGGGGGTGAGGAAGTCGCAGGCCGCGCCCAGCGCCACCGCCATCAGGAATGGGTCGGGGTTGAGCCCGAGGCGCACCGCGAGACTTCCCGCGATGGGTCCGAGCATCAGCACGGTCGCGGCATTGTTGAGAAAGGGCGTCACGCCCATGGCGAGCAGCGTCACCATGAAAAGCGAGGTGAGCGGCGAGAGTCCGTGCAGCGCGGTGGAGAGCCAGCCGGCGATGAGATCGGTGCCGCCCGTGGTCTGGATGGCCTCCGACAGCGGGATCAGTGCGGCCAGGAGCACGATGACCGAGGCTTCCACCGTCTGATAGGCCTCGTGCATACTCATGACACGTAGGAGAAGCAGCACGACGGCCGCGCCGAAAAAGGCCGCGACGGCGCTGACGAGACCGGTCGCGGTCAGGATCATGGCGGCCGCCAGCACGCCCAGCGGAATGAAGGAGCGCCGGTTGCGCCCGAGCACGATCGAGCGCTCGGCCAGCGGCAGGATCTTGAGGCTGCCCAGCGCCTCGGGCACGGTCTCGCTCGTGCCTTTCAGCACGAGCACGTCCCCTTCGCGCAGGCGCACGGACGAAAGATGCTGGCGGATTTCGGTGCCGGCGCGGCTGACGGCGAGAATGGTGACGCCATGCGCGGCTTCCAGCGAGAGCTTGCCGATGCGCGAGCCGACGATGGGCGACTGCGGCGTCACGACGCCTTCCACCACGCTTTCGCTTTCGATGTCGCCCGCCTGCGTCGTCGGCTCGCCCACCAGCGTGAGGCCGGCGCGCGCCACGGCGCGCTCGATCCCCTCGGGCTCGCCGACGAGAAGCAGGTCATCCTCTTCGCGCAGGAGAAGAGCCGGCGCGGGCTCCAGGCGGCGGAAGCGCTCGCGGATCACGGTGCGCACGGCGATGTCGCCATCGGCGGCCGCTTCCAGATCGGCCACGGTGCGGCCCGCAAAGCTGGAGCCCTCCGGCACGCGCGCTTCGGCGGTGTAGGCGTCGAGCGCGAAACTCTCGCCGACCGCGCCGCCCGGCTTGCGCTTGGGGATGAGGTTGGAGGCAAAGCACAGGAACAGGAAGCCGACCGCCACCACGCCGAGACCGACCGGCGCGTAGTCGAACATGGAGAAGGGCTGGCCCGTCATGTCCTGCCGGATCTTGGACACGATGATGTTGGGCGAGGTGCCGACCAGCGTCACGAGACCGCCGATCAGCGACCCGAAGGCCATGGGCATGAGAAGCTGGGAGATCGACGTGCCGCTCTTGCGCGCGACCTGCGAGGCGACAGGCATGAACATGGCGAGCGCGCCGACATTCTTGGTGAACATGGCCAGCAGCGTGACCGCGCCGACCAGCACCATGACCTGCCGCTGCGGCGTCTTCATGAAGGGCATGAACGGTCGCATGATGTCTTCCACCACACCCGAGCGCGCAATGGCCGCGCTCACCAGAAGCGCCGCCACGACGATCACCACCACATCGTCCGCGAAGCCGGAAAAGGCCGCCTTGACCGGCACGATGCCCGTTGCGACGCCCGCCAGAAGGCCGGCGAGCGCGATCAGGTCGTAGGGCAGGCGCCCCCAGACGAACCCGGCCACGGTCAGGCCGACCAGTCCGAACGCGAGGGCTTGATCAAGGGTCATGGAGGGCTCGTGACGAAAAGGCCTCCGGCGCGAGCCGGAGGCTGAACGAAAGGGAGGCTTGCGCGTTGTTCCGGCCAATGCGCGAGCGACGGCCCGCGCCCTGGGGGACGCATGGTGATGAAGAATGGCGCCGGAAGCGCATCCGACAATGAGTCGGCGCGCAAAGACAACGGCGGAATGGGGCGAATGGGGCTTCTTGCCGCGCTGCTCCTGGTTCTGGCGATTGCCGCTTTCGGCTGGACGGTCTGGCAGTCGCACCAGCGGGATGCGCGCATCGAGGCCAATACCGAGGTCGGCACGCAGACCGAGCGCTTCCTGTCGATGATCGTGACGCTCGAAACCTCCTCACGCGGCTTCGTGCTGGGCGGAACGGAAGTCTTTCTGGAACCCTATCGCCTGGCCGAGGCGGGGCTCGACGCGCAGCTCAACCGCATGTCCCAGAGCTGGGAGGCGGCGGGCGCGGACCCCGCCCGTCTCCAGCGCCTGCGTGATCTGACGGCGGCCGAGCGCGCCTTCGAGGCCGATGTCGTGCGCCTGCGCACCGATGCGGGCTTCGAGCCGGCGGCCGAACTCGTGCGCTCCAGCCGGGGGCGCGAGCTGATGGACGACATCCGCGCCGAGGTGGCGACCGTGCAGCGCAATGCGCAGATGCGCGTCGATGCGGCGACGGCGGCCGGGCGGCGCACCGACCTCATTTCCAATCTCGCTTTCCTGCTCGCCGTCGCCTCGGCCGGATCGCTCGCCATTCTGGCCTTCCGCCGGCAGCTCGAAGGGCGGCGCCATGCCGACCTTCTCAACTCCGTCATGCGCAACGCGCCGATCGGCACCGCCTTCGTGTCGCGCGATCTGAAGCTTGGGCGCATGAACGAGGCGTTT
The DNA here is from genome assembly GCF_001463805.1 of Aureimonas sp. D3. Taxonomy (NCBI): domain Bacteria; kingdom Pseudomonadati; phylum Pseudomonadota; class Alphaproteobacteria; order Hyphomicrobiales; family Aurantimonadaceae; genus Aureimonas; species Aureimonas sp. D3. The sequence goes on from NZ_BBWM01000072.1 coordinate 30,685, forward strand.
CGCGAGGCCTTGGCCGAAGAAGGGCGCAAGCCGCGCGCGGGCGACGATGCGCTCACCTTGTTTCCGAACGACCAGAAGCGCTTGACCCGCCTGTTCGACGAAACGCTTCGGCGTGGCGCGATCCACAATGACGTGGAGCTTCGCGTCGGCGAAGGAGACGAGGAGCGCGTGTTCCTAGCGAGCCTCTATCCGCTGCGGGCCGAGGGGCGAAAGACCGCCTCCGAAATCGTCGGCGCGGGCATCGCGCTGATCAACGCCACCAAGCGCGTGCGCGCCGAGGCGCGGCTCGCCGCTTCCGAAAGCCGCTTCCGCTCCCTGATCGAGGCGACCTCCGCCATCGTCTGGTCGGCGCCGAATTCGGGCCGGTTCAGTGGCGAGCAGCCCGGTTGGGCACGGTTCACCGGGCAGAGTGAGGAAGAATACAGCGATTTCGGCTGGGTCAACGTGCTCCACCCCGACGATCGCCAACGCTCGGCCGACGCCTGGAAGGCGGCGGTGGAGGCGAAGGAGGTCTACAAGATCGAGCACCGCATCCGGCGCGCCGATGGCGAATGGCGCGATATGATCGCGCGCGCCGTGCCGATCCTGGGAGCCGACGGCCAGCTCGTGGAGTGGATCGGCACCCACACAGACATCACCGATCAGAAGCGTACGGCCGCCGAACTCGGCGAAACCAACGAGCAGTTCCGCGCCATCGCCGACAACATTCCTCAGTTCGCCTGGACCGCCAAACCGAACGGCGAGATCTATTGGTACAATCAAAGGTGGTTCGATTATACCGGCTCCACCATGGACGAGATGCGCGGCCATGGCTGGGTCAAGGTCCACCATCCCGACCATGTGGAACGGGTGCGCGAAGGGCTGGTGAGGCGCTTTGCCGAAGGTTTGCCCTGGGAGGACACGTTCCCGCTCCGCGCGGCCGACGGATCCTATCGCTGGTTCCTCAGCCAGGCCATTCCGATCCGGGACGAGATGGGCGTGATCCGTCGCTGGTTCGGCACCAATACGGATGTCACCAGCCAGCGCGCGGTTGAAGAGGAACTCGCCGCCGCCAAGGAAAGCGCGGAGAACGCCAACCGCGCCAAGTCGCAGTTCATCGCCAATATGAGCCACGAGCTGCGCACGCCGCTCTCGGCCGTCATCGGCTATGCCGAAATGCTGGAGGAGGAGGTCGAGGATCTCGGCCAGGCGCATCTTCTCACCGATCTCAAGAAGATCGAGGGCAATGCGCGCCATCTCCTCAGCCTCATCAACGACGTGCTCGATCTCTCCAAGATCGAGGCCGAGCGCATGGACATCTATGCCGAGAGCTTCGGCGTCGCGGCCGTGATCGATGAAGTGGCTTCCACGGTGGGCTCGCTGGTGGCCAAGAAGTCGAACCGGCTGGAGTTGAAGCTCGACGGCGATCTCGGCACCATGCACACCGATCAGGTGAAGCTGCGCCAGTGCTTGATCAATCTCTTGTCCAACGCCTCGAAATTCACCGAAAACGGCACCATCACGCTGCATGCCGTGCGCTCGGAAGGCGACGGGCGCGACTGGATCACCTTCGAGGTCAGCGACACCGGCATCGGCATGACGCATGAGCAGGTCGGTCGCCTGTTCGAGCGTTTCACCCAGGCCGACAGCTCGACCACGCGCAAGTTCGGCGGCACGGGCCTGGGGCTCGCCATCACGCGCGCCTTCTGCCGCCTGCTCGGCGGCGATATCGGCGTGCGCTCGGAAGAGGGCTCGGGCACGACCTTCACCATCCGCATTCCGGCCGAGGTGGAAACGCCGCCCGAGGTCGAGAACGGCGCCGACACGGTGACCATCGGCGAGGCGACGCCGCATGGCGCGGCCGGTCTGGTGCTCGCCATCGACGACGACCCGCATGCGCGCGAACTCATGATGCGCTTCCTGACCAAGGAAGGCTTCTCCGTGCGCACGGCGGCCGACGGTATGAGCGGGCTCGAGCTTGCGCGCATGGTGAAGCCGGACGTGATCCTGCTCGACGTGACCATGCCCAAGATGGACGGCTGGACGGTGCTGACCGAGCTGAAGGCCGACCCCGATCTTTCCGAAATCCCGGTGATCATGATCACGATCATCGACGAGCACAGTCTCGGCTTCGCGCTCGGTGCCTCGGACTATCTCCTGAAGCCGGTGGAATGGAGCAAGCTGAAATCCGTCATGGCGCGCTACCGCACGCCCGACAATTCGCTGGTCCTGGCGGTGGATGACGACGAGGACGCGCTTCAGCGCACCGCGACGCTTCTGGAGCGCGAGGGGCTGGACGTCGTGACGGCGGTGAACGGCCAGGAAGGGCTGGAGCGGGTCGCGGTTCAGAAGCCCGGCCTGATCCTTCTCGATCTCGTCATGCCCGTGATGGACGGGTTCGGCTTCCTCAACGCGCTGCGCTCGCGCGAGGAATGGCGCGACATTCCCGTGCTCGTGCTCACCTCCAAGGATCTGACGCGCGAGGAGTTCGAGCGCCTTCAGGGCCAGACCCAGCGCATTCTCATGAAGGGAGACGTGGACCTCAGGGAGCTTGCGGGCCAGATCCGCGTTATGACACGCAAACAGATGAGCGAAGCGCTGCCCGACGGGCGGACAAGCGAATTGGAGAATGTCCGATGACCCGTATCCTGCTGGTGGAAGACCACGAAGAAATCTGGGACTTCCTGTCGCGCCGTCTTCAGCGCCGGGGCTACGAAGTCATCCTCGCCCATGACGGGCAGGACGGAGTGGACAAGACCAAGGTCGCCGCGCCCGACATCGTTCTCCTCGACATGAACCTGCCCGTGCTCGACGGCTGGACGGCTGCGCGCACCATCCGCGCCGACCCGTCGATCCCCCGCATTCCGATCATCGCGCTGACGGCCCATGCCATGTCCGGCGACCGGGAAAAAACGCTGGCCGCGGGCTGCGACGACTATCACGCCAAGCCGGTGGATTTCTCGCGCCTGCTCGGCCAGATCGAAGCCCTGCTGCCGGCCGCCACCGAACAGGCCGCCACCTGATGGGAATGGACTGGCTCTGGCGCTTTGCCGGCCGCGCCGCCGGCCCGCGTGACGGGCAGGGGCTGGCGCTGGAGACGCTCGATCTCACAGCGGCCGTACCGCCGGTCGCGGAGGCCCCTTCTGCCATTATGCGCCGGCAGCGGGACGCGGCGCTGAAGGTTCTGTCCGCCAAGGTGCTGGGGGCGCATCTCGCCAACCGGCATCAGATTTCCTACCCGCTGACGATCGACTTCCGCTCCATGGCGGAGGAAGAGCGGAACTTCCTTCTGGATGCGGCGGCAGCGGCGGCGCTGTCGGGTGGTGAGAACGAGACCGCGCTGGCGGCCGCTTGCGAGCGGCTGTCGCGGCGCGGCGCGGATGAGGCGGGGTTGTCCCGACTGCGCACGACGGTGGCCGGCGCGCCGCCTTCGGTCAACGCCATCGTGGAGCGGGCGCGGGGCATGGACCGCGCGGCCCATGCCTATGCCGTGTCGCTCATCGCGGCAGGCTCGCGCGCCCCGGCGGCCCAGCTTTACCTCACCTATCTGGCCGCGCGGCTCGGCCTGTCGCAGGAGG